>NZ_JBSFGK010000033.1:0-84856 GCF_053596495.1 Kitasatospora sp. NPDC001683 | reverse complement strand
CTGCTACCGGGCGGGCGGCCGGCTGGACCTGGACGCGGCGGTGGGGCGGGGGCGCGGCCCCGGGGGGGCCGCGGCGGGCCCGGGGGGCCGCCCCCGCCCCGCCCCCGGGCCGCCCCCGCCCGGGCCGGGCCCCCGCTCGCCGAGGGGCAGCCGGGTGGATCAGCCGTCGTTCTCCGCGGAGGGGACGTAGGCACCGGGGACGTCGTCCGGGGTGTGGATCGCGTCCTCGCCCGGGTACGGCGCGGTCCAGTTGTGCGTCTGGTACCAGGTCAGGTGGTTCAGCTGGGCCGGGTTCGCACGGTCCGGCGCCGCGTTCGGGCCGGTCAGGTGCTGCTTGGCCTTCCAGGCGTCCCACTGGGCCGCGACACCCTGCTCGGCCGCCGGCGGGGCGACGGTCACCGGCGCCGGCGCCGCGCCGCGGTCCTGCTGGGCCGGCACGTCGACGCCGCAGGAGGGCGGGGTCTTCAGGCCGTCGGTCAGCGAGGTGCGGTTGGGCACCGCGTCGAACGGCGTGAAGTCCGGCTTGTCGGTGAAGGCCGTGGCCATCGGGGTGGCCGCGCTGTCCTTCTGGTTCATCGGGTGGATCCCGAGGATCTGCTCGATGGTGCGGACCATGGTGATCTGCGAGTAGTAGCGGCTGTCGACGGCGCCGTGCTGCGCCCAGGGGCTGATGATCTGGATCGGGGCGCGGTGGCCGTCGACGTGGTCGAGGCCGGCCTGGGAGTCGTCCTCGACCACGAAGACCGCGGAGTCCTTCCAGTACTCGCTGTGCGAGATCTCCTGGACGATCCGGCCGACCGCCAGGTCGTTGTCCGCGACCTGCGCGGCCGGACTGGCCGGGCCGCCGGTGTGGTCGCTGGACAGCCACAGCATGTTCAGCGCCGCCGGGCCGTTCCGCTCGAAGTCCTGCTTCCAGATCTGGTAGCGGTACTGGTCCGGCACGTCGAGGTCGAACTTCGGGAAGCCGGGCACCGAGACGTCGTTGAGCGAGGGGATCGGCGAGGAGGAGTTGAGCGGGTAGGCGGTGGCGTCGCCGGTCGCCTCCATGTGCTTGGCGTCGCAGTACAGGTTCTGCCAGTCGGCGCCGGCGGGCTTGGTGAGGAACTGGTGGAACTCGCCGAAGTCGCGCACGTCCTGGCCGGCCGCCTGGGCGCCCGTCCACAGGAAGCCGGAGCGCTGGTGGCCCAGGGCGTCGTCCTCGGTGTCGTAGCTGCGCTCGTACTCGCCCGCCGAGGACTCGGTGTACTCCGGGTTGTCCGCCTGCATCAGCCAGTTGTGGCCCTCGGCGGAGTTGGTGCCGATGTCGTAGGTGTTGTCGTAGAGCCCGAACTGCCGGGCCAGCGCCTGCTGGTTGGGCGTCACGTTGGCGCCGAACTGGGCCAGCTTCGGGTCGCCGTCGCCCTTGCCGATGTCGCCGAAGACCTGGTCGTAGGTCCGGTTCTCCTTGACGATCAGGAAGACGTGCTTGATCGGCGACGGGTCGCCGATCCGGGCCGGCACCGGTACGGGCTTGGCCTTGTGCCGGTCGGCCGTGCGGACCGCGTTCCTGGTCCAACCGTTCTGCTGGAAGACCTTGGCCGTCTGGGAGCGGATCTCCTTGTCCCCCGGCAGGGTGAACCAGGTCAGGCTGGAGGTGGTGTCGTGGGTGCTGTGGGCGCCGGTGGAGTTGGGGCGGCGGGCGTCGATGCCGCGGGTGTTGGAGACGACCACCTTCGAGCCGACGGTGGTGACCTCGGCCGGAAAGTAGTCGGTGGGCAGCAGGCCCACGTAGCTCACCGGCTCCTGGGCGCCGGTGAAGCGGTAGACGGCCACCGCGTCGGCGCGGCCCAGGGTGACCAGCAGGCGGCCGTCGTCGGTGAGCGTCACCGCGGTCGGCTCGTAGCCCACCGAGGCCTCCGGCCACGGTCTGGTGGAGATCCGCTGGACGACCTCGTCGCGCCCGGTGTCGATGACCGACACCTGGTCGGAGGAGGTGTCGGCGACGAAGACCGTCCCGTTCTTGGCGTACACCGCGGTCGGGTGCAGGCCGACGTCGATCGAGCCGACGGCGGCGGCCGGGTCGGAGAGGTCGATCACGCTGACGGTGCCCGAGGTCGCGGCGCCGGTGTCCGGGTCGGCCGGGACCTGGGTGCCGTAGGAGTTGAGGGTGTCGTCGTCGGAGGTGGCGGGGCGCCCGCCCTCGTTGCTGACGTACAGCTTGTGGCCGACCTCCACGATGCCGCGCGGCGCGTTGCCCGTCGTCCAGCTCTGCCCGAGCGCGCCGGTGGCCGTGTTGATCGCGACCACCCGGTTCTGCCCGTTGACCGCGGCGTACAGCGTCGAGCCGTCGGCCGAGAACACCGCGCCGGAGGCCAGCGCGTGCTTGTCGCCGTCGGCCGGGATCGCCACCTTCACCGGGTCGGCCAGGGTGCCGTCGGCCTTCACGGTGAACCGGGTGTAGCCGTCGAGCTGGCCCAGCCACAGCTGCTTGCCGTCCGGCGAGTACACCGGGGCCTCCTGGCCGACCGAGCCGTCGGTCAGGTGCAGGTCGGCCGTCTTGGCCTTGCCGGCGCGCTGCTGCACCCGGCCGGTCTTCAGGTCCACCACGACCAGGGAGGCGTCGCCGTCGGCGAGCGTGGCGGCCAGGTGACCGCCGTCCGGGCTGACCCGGGAGCCCATGATCTTGCCGTTGTCGATGACCAGCCGGTCGCCGTACGGGGCGATGTACTGGTCGCTGGAGATCACCTGGCCGTCGGCGGTGACCTGGCCGACCTGGTCGGTGCCGAACTGCTGGGTGGCCGCGAAAGCCGTGCCCGTGGCCACGGCCACGGCCGTGATGCACGCCGTGGCCAGGACGGACCGGCGGCCCGCACGCCGGCCGGGCAGCGCGGCGTGCTCCTTCTGGACACGTCGACGACGCGTTACCTGCATGGCGTCAGCCCTTCGTTGTGAGTGCGTGGAGGTGCGTTGGGGGGAGGTTCGGGTTAGCCGGGCCTGGTCAGCCCGTCGCGGGGGCGAGCAGGTCGATCTGGCCGTCGAACTGCCACAGCGGGTTGGGCGCGTCCCCGGTCGGGGTGTGCACCAGGAAGTAGCCGTTCACTTCCTTCGGACCGTCACCGTCCGCCGTCACCCGCCCGTCCGAGGCCACGTCCAGCTGGTAGACCGCCGTCCCCGGGGCCGCCGTACCGGGCAGGTGCCAGGTGACCGCGCAGCGCCAGTCGTTGCCAGGCCCCTCCGGGTCGACCTGGCCGTCGCCCCGGCTGCACTCCGCCGTGACCCGAAGGTCGGCCTCGGTGACGGCGGGGCGGTGCAGCCGCTCGGTCTGCAGCCGGTACAGGTGCGCGAACACGGTGGCGACCGTGCGCTGCACCTTCGCCCGGGTGATCCCCGAGCCGGTCGACGGCGCGGCCACCGCGACCGCCCCGAAGGCCAGCACCAGCAGCCCGGCCAGCGGCGCCACCCCGAGGACGAGCGCCCGGCGCCCGCCGCCGTCCTCGCTGCCGTCGGTGAAGTCCCGCCGGACGAACAGCAGGTAGGCCGCGGTGCCCGCCACCACGGCCCACAACAGGCTCACCGCGACGGCGATCAGCGGCTCCGTAAGGCGGGCCGGGTCGGCGAACAGCCCGTTCCAGGACACGAAGGCGTAACCGGGCAGCGCCAGGCGCAGCGCCACCGGCAGCGGCAGCAGCTGGGCCAGCTGCATCGCGACCGCGGACAGCGCCGGGACCAGCAGCCCCATCGGGGAGCGGCCCAGGATGACGGAGCCGAGCAGACCGAGCGCCGCCAGCGCCAGGGTGGGCGCCAGGGCGCAGGCCCAGGCCAGCAGGACGCTCGTGGCCGCATCGGACGGCGCCAGCTGGTGGCCGTCGACGCCGACCAGCGGCTGGTCGCCGACCGCCGCCAGCCCGCCGACCGTACTGGAGGCCACCAGCCCGGCCACCAGCAGCGCGAGCACGGTCGCGCTCGCCAGGGTCTTCGCCAGGAAGATCCGCCGCGGTGAGCGGACCGCCACCAGCAGGTGCCGCCACGTCCCGAGCCGGTCCTCGGCGGCGAACACGTCGCCTGCGACCACCAAGGTCAGCAGCGGCAGCGCCCAGGAGCCGGCGAAGCCCAGCACCACCAGCGGGCCGGCCCAGCCGGTGGCGTGCATCCAGCGGCCGAACAGGGTGTCGGAGGGCAGCGTCCCCTGCTGGGCCACGGCCGCAACGAACAGCCCGGGCAGCGCCCAACAGGCCAGCACCAGCAGCCGGATCCGCCACTGCGAGACGAGCTTGACCAGCTCGAAGCGGTACACCCGGCCCACCGGCACCCGGCGGGCCCCGACTGCGACGGCGGGGCCGGCTCCGGCCACCGCCTTTCCGGCCGCGACCGTGCTCATCGCCCGCCCTCCTGCTGCTTCCCGGTGAGGTGCTCCTCGGTGAGGTGCTCCTCGGTGAGGGCGAGGTACGCGGCCTCCAGCGGCGACACCACCGGGGCGACCTCGCGCACCCGTACGCCCTCCCGCACCAGCGCGGCCACCAACTGCTCGACGGCCACCCCGGAGGCGCGCACCACCAGCGCCTCGGTGCCGCGCCACACCGCGGCCCCGTCCACGACCCGCACCCCGGCGGTCGCGGCGGCCACCCGCCGGGCGGCCTCGGGATCGGAGGTGAGCAGGCGGTGGTCGAGCTCGCGGGCCCCGGCCTCCAGGCCGCCCAGCGGGCCGGAGAAGCACACCCGCCCGGTCGCGAGGATCGTCACCTCGGAGCAGAGCGCCTCGAGGTCGTCCATCCGGTGGCTGGACAGGACGACCGTGACGCCGTCGTCCGCGAGCCGCCGCAGCGCCCCGTGGACGTGCTGCTTGCCCGCCGGGTCCAGGCCGTTGGAGGGCTCGTCGAGGACCAGCAGCCGGGGCTCGGTGAGCAGCGCGGCGGCCAGTCCGAGCCGCTGGCGCATGCCCAGCGAGAAGCCCCGCACCCGGTCGTCGGCGACGTCGGTGAGCCCGACCTCGGCCAGCACCTCGTCGATCCGCCGGGCCCCGGCGTCCTGCCCGCGCAGGGCCGCCAGCGCGGACAGGTTCTTCCGCGCGGTCAGCGACGGGTAGAGGCCGGGGCCGTCGACGAATCCGGCCACCCCGTCCGGCGCGGCCAGTGCCCGTCCGACCGGTCGGCCCAGCACCTCCAGCTCGCCGCCGTCGGCGACCGCCAGTCCGAGCAGCAGCCCCAGCAGCGTGGTCTTCCCGGCCCCGTTCGGCCCGGCCAGCCCGTGGATCCGCCCGGGCACCAGCTCCAGCCCGACCTCGTCGAGCGCCACGACGTCACCGAAGCACTTCGTCAATCCGCGTGCCCGTACGGCAGGTTGGGTTTCTTCCATGGCTCCTTCTCGCAGTCCCCCAGGGAAACTAGGGGGTTGACGGGGTGGAGTCAGGATCGCGCGGTTGAACACCGGTGGAACAGCTGACGGTCGGCTCGGCGGGTTACGGTCAGGTCGATCCCGTCCTGCGCTCAGCCGGTGACCTCGATCGTGACGTCGTAGGTGCGCTGGTCCGGCGAGCAGTTGAGGGCCTCGCCGCAGGCCGTGCGGGAGGCGGTGAGGTGGGCGGTGCCGGCCGTGCGGGCGGCGAAGGAGGTGGTGACGGTGCCGCAGCCGCCGCCCGGGCGGCAGGAGGGGGACGGCACGGTGGTCGGGGAGCCCGCCGGGGCGAGGACGTCGGGGGCGGAGCTGGTGGCGGCGGACCAGTAGGTGCCGTGCAGTTGGACCGTGACGGTGGCGCCCACCGCTACCTTCAGGGTGGTGTGGTTGGCGTGTTCGTCGGCGGTCACGGCGGCCGGGGTGGTCATCGCCGTGCTGGTGGGCGCCACGGCGGACGAGGCCGTCGAGGCTCCCTTCGAGCCGCAACCGGTCAGGGCCAGCAGGGCGGCGGCGCAGGTCAGGGCGAGGGCGGCAGGTCTTCTCGGGTTCACGGCGGTTCCTTAGTGCAGGGGTTGTGGACGGTACCGGTTCGACGCACCGGAGGCCGGATCGGATCCCCCCGAAAACGAGAAAAGCACACCGGGGCGGGCGCGAGGCCCACCCCGGTGCGTCACGGCGAGGCGATCGTCAGGAGACGGTCACGTCGTCGTAGTAGGTGTAGGTCGGGTCACCCGCGTAGTCGTCGTCGTGGTTGCTCAGGGTGAGCGTGTACGAGTGACCGGCGGTGACGGACGCGGTCTGGTTGGTCCAGGTCGCGGCGGAGGAGCAGGTCTTGGCGAGGACCGTGGTGGTCGTGCCGGTGGTGTTGTCCTTCAGGGTCGCGGTGGCCCAGTCGTAGGTCACGGTGTCCGGGCAGGTGTTGCTGTACCAGAAGGACAGCTTGCTGGAGCCGGTCGGCGCGGTGAAGGTCTGGGCGGCGGTGGAGTCCGTGCTCGGGCTGGTCGAGCCGAGCTGCAGGCCGTAGCTGCCGCTGTGGGCGGCCGCACCGAGGACGGAGGCGCTGCCGGTGGTGGTCCAGCCGGTCGCGTTGCCGTTCTCGAAGCCGCCGTTGGTGACGGCGCTGCCGCCCGAGGTGGAGGACTCGGTCCAGGTGAAGGTGGTGTTGCCGGAGGCGCCGGTGGTGTCGGTCGCGGTGACCGTCACGCTGGAGGTGCCGGCGGCGGTCGGCGTGCCGGAGATCAGGCCGGTCGAGGAGTTGATCGACAGGCCGGCGGGCAGGCCGGTGGCCGAGTAGCTCAGGGTCTGGCCGGAGGCCGAGTCGCTCGCGCTGATCTGCAGGCTGGCCGCGGTGCCGACGGTGCCGGACTGGTTGCCCGGGTTGGTGACGGTGACGGTGTTGCCGTGGGTCAGGATGGCGTGCGAGATCGCGCAGGAGTTGGTGTCGTTCGACCAGCTGGCCTGCTCGGCGAAGGTGCCGAAGGAGCCGAAGGAGACGTTCGCGGCGCCGCCGGGCGAGCCGGGCTTGATCCAGGCGCACTCGTCGGAGTTCTCCTGGCCGTTGTACGAGCTGCCCGACACGTGGTTGGTCCAGCCGCCGGCCGGGTTCTGGTCGGACATCATCTCGTGCCACTCGTGGCCGAGGGTCATCGTCCAACCGTCCAGCGTACCGGGCGAGTTGACGAAGCCGACGCCGCAGCTGGCGCCCTGGTCGATGTTGTACGGCTGGTTCGAGAAGGCGATGTCGCCGTAGGGCGAGCTGGCCGCGCCGCCGGTGAGGGTGGTGTCGCCGTTCCAGTCGTGCCAGGCGCAGTACCCGGTGGTGGGGTTCTGGTAGTCGTCCGGGTTGGTGCCGTGCGGCGACAGGATGATGTAGTACGCGTCGCGGTTGGCGGCGGCCGTGGTGTTGCCGAAGTGGCCGGCGGCCTTGACGGCCTCCTGGGCGAGCTGGTTGCCGGTGGCCTGGGCGGGCGAGGCGGCCGCGTTGTCGTACCAGACGCCGGAGAGGACGCCGCCGCTCTGGTACGGGATGAAGTTGGCGTTGGACGGGCAGCTGACCGCGCCGGAGGCGACGTTGGGGCCGTCGCACCACTGGGTCAGGTCGGCCGACCAGGTCTCGCCGTTGGTGCCGATGCCCTTGAACATCTGCTGGGTGGCACCGGCCGCGCCGGCCGAGTCGCCGGAGAACTTGGCGTTGCCGTTGGCGTCGGTGGTCTGGGTGCCCCACTGGTTGCCGTAGAAGACCAGGTAGACCTTGGAGTGACCGCTCTGCACGCCGATGCCGTCGACGCCGCCGCCGTAGGAGAGCGTCTGCTGGCCGGTGGCCGCGGCCTGCTTGTGGGCGGCGAGCCACTTCTTGTAGTTCTCGTGCTGCTGCTTGCCCGGCACCGCGCCGTGGCGGTACGGGTGGCCGTTCTGCGGGCTCCAGGGGTTGAACTCGTTGCCGATGCTGCCCGAGGAGCTGGAGATGTCCTGCGCGGCGGCGGGACCGGCCGCGCCGGCGAGGCCGGCGGCGGCGAGGGCGAGTGACGCCATGCCGGTGAGCGCCGCGTACTTCGCGCGCCGCATTCTGCGGGAGTGACCCATGGGGTGAGGGTGCCTCTCTGGTACCGATCGCCCGTACGGCTGGGGGCCGCGAGCGATCCCTTTGTGGGGAAGGGAGCAGACGGCGGATTCCACCCGCTCGCCAAATCCGGTCGTTTCTTCCGGGCAACCGGAATTGACTGTCTTTCGGTGGGGGATGTCCGCTGGGCATGAAGGAAAGCAGAGTTGATGAATGCAGGTCAACGGACAAGGGTAAGGAAACATTAAGAACGGGGTTCCAGCAGGTGAACCGCCCGGTCGGCGGCCTCTCGCAAGCCCTCCGCATTCACTGAATACCGCCCGAAAGACTGTTTCCGCATTCAGTGAAACGTCGCGGCTTCAACATTCCGTCATGGCCCGTGAACGGTTTTCGGCACCCGCCCCGGGGCACGGACCCACCCTCCGGGAACGTTCCGCGGCAACCGCCGGCCACCGTGCCGGAACCGGCCGGTTCGGGCGCGACCCGTCCGGTGGAAGGCCGTTGACGCGGGCCCCGGGCGTACCACGATGAGCGCATGAGCGCTGAAGCCGGAGGCCACTCGCCGACCGGACGCCCTTCCCCGACGCGCCTCAGGGGCCCCTTCAGGGTCGAGATCAGGGTGGGTTCCGGAGGCGCCGGCCTCGTGCCGAGCCCTGGCTTCGGTGCGGCGGGGTGACGCAGGTCCCCGCCTGGCCATCCCTCAGCGAAAAGGCGTACGCGTGTTCCGCAACAAGGCTCTACCGGCACGGACTTCGGGTCCGTCCTCCGACGGCACGGCGAGCGGGGGCGGTGGGGGCGACGTCGTCCGGCTCGCCGGTGTGCGCAAGGCGCACCGCCGCGCTGACCCAACACGCCGCCCTGGACCGGCTGGTGGCCGGCGCGCCGACAGTGGTCCCGTGGCCGCAGCTGCTGGCGACCGTCGCCCTCTGCGCCCTCGTCACCCTTCCGTGAGTGAGTCCCGCCCGAGCGGCATCCGCGCTCCGGGGTGCACCCGGGGCGCGGGCTGTCCGGCGTCGTCGTGCGTCTCCACCCAGGCGCTCCCCGTCCTGGCCGCCACCCTCGCCGCGGCCACCGGTCCCGACTGCCCGGCCCCGCCGCCCTCGCCACCGCCACCCACCTCGCCGGGCTGCGCCCGCTCGGGCAGGTCCTGCTCTGGATCGCGGTCGCCGCCTGGCTGCTGACGGCAGCGGCGTTCCTCCTCACCGCCGCCCCCCGGCCCCGGGTCGCCCGCCTCCTGCACCGGGGCCACCGACGCGGCGCGCCCACCGTGACGGCCCGGACCCGCCGGAGCCGAAGGACTTCAGGCCGCGGGCAGCGGGGCCGGGGCGGCGGGGCCGGTGTAGCGGGCGGAGGGACGGATGATCTTGGAGTCGGCGGCCTGTTCCAGGATGTTGGCGCTCCAGCCGATCGCCCGGCCCGCGGCGAAGGTGGGGGTGAACATCTCCCGGGGCAGGCCGCACAGGTGCATCACCACGCCGGCGTAGAACTCCACGTTGGTGTGGAGTTCGCGGCCCGGCTTCAGCTCGGCCAGGATCGCCTCGACCCGGGCCTCGACCTGGACGGCGAGGTCGACCAGCTCGCCGCCGAAGGACTCGGCGACCCCGCGCAGCATCCGGGAGCGCGGGTCCTCGGTGCGGTAGACGGCGTGGCCGAAGCCCATGATCCGGTCGCCGGCCAGCACGTGCTCGCGGATCCAGCCGTCGATCCGCTCCGGGGTGCCGATCGCGTCCAGGGTGTCCAGCGCCCGGCTCGGCGCGCCGCCGTGCAGCGGCCCGGAGAGCGCGCCCAGCCCGCCGACCAGGCAGGCCACCAGGTCGGCCCCGGTGGAGGCGATCACCCGGGCGGTGAAGGTGGAGGCGTTGAAGCCGTGGTCGACGGTGGAGATCAGGTACTGCTCGATCGCCCGGGCCTTGGCCGGCGTGGGCTCCTCGCCGGTCAGCATGTAGAGGTAGTTGGCGGCGTAGCCGAGGTCGTCGCGCGGCTCTATCGGCTGCTCGCCCTGCTGCAGCCGGTGCAGCGCGGTCAGGACGGTGGGCACCAGCGCGGTGGCGAACAGGGCGTCCTCGACCCGCTGGTCGGGCGCGGTGTCGTAGAGCGGCCGGATGCCGCGGTCGGCGGCGGCGATCGACAGCGCGGCGCCGAGGGCGGTGAGCGGGCCGCCGTGCGCGGTGCTCGCCGCCAGGGCGGGCAGCAGCGGGCGCAGCGCGTCGGGCAGTCGGCGCAGTGGTGCGGTGCGGGCCAGGAAGGCGGCGCGGCGGGCCGGGTCGGGCAGCTCGCCGAGCAGCATCAGGTGCCAGACGTCCTCCAGGGTGCGCTGCTCGGCGAGGTCGATCGCCGAGTACTGGCGGTAGTGGTAGAAGCCCTCCAGCCCGCGGACGTCGCTGAGTTCGGTCTCGGTGACGACGACGCCCTTGAGGCCGCGCGGGACGTCGATCTCGGTGGTGCTCGGCATGGCTGCTGTCCTCCTGATGGGTGTTCGTTCGGGGTGACGATCTGTACTCTCCGATCATTGATCCATGTTGTCAACGTTGATCGTAATCAATGTGGAATACTGTGGATCATCATCCGGACGCGGTACGAGGACGAGGGCAGACCATGACCGAACGCTTGACCACCCAGCAGGTCGCCGAGCAGCTCGGAGTCAAGGTGGAGACGGTGTACGCCTACGCCAGCCGCGGCCAGCTCAGCAGCGAGCGGGCCCCGGGCGGCAAGGGCAGCACCTTCGACGCCCGCGAGGTGGCCGAGCTGGCCGCCCGCGGCCGCCGCGCCCCGGTGCGCCCGCCGGCGGGCGAAGCGCCGGCCGGTGAGCCCTGGGCCGGCGGACCGGTCACCGTGCGGACCGAGCTGACCCTGATCGAGAACGGCCGGCTCTACTACCGCGGCCGGGACGCCGTCGAACTCGCCGCCGAGCACGGCTTCGAGGCCGCGATCGGCTGGCTCTGGGGGCTGGGCACCGACGCCCCCGTGGCGCTGCGGGTGCCGCCCACCACCGCCGACGCGCTCACCCGGGCCGCCGCCGCACTGCCCGACGGGATCCGGCTGCCCGACCGGCTGCGGATCTCGGCCACCGTCGCCGCCGCGCTCGACCCGCTCCGCTTCGACCTGCGCGAACAGACCGTGCTGGCGGCCGGCGCGGCCCTGATCGCCGGCATGGTGGAGGCGCTCCCCCGCACCGCGCCCGACCCCGACCCGGGCCCCGACGCCCCGCTCGCCGCGCGGCTGTGGAGCCGGCTGGCCACCACCGCGCCCGCGCCCGAGGCGCTGACCTGCCTGGACCGCGCCCTGGTGCTGCTGATCGACCACGAGCTGGCGGTGTCCACGGTGGCGGCCCGGGTCGCGGCCTCGGCGCGGGCCCATCCGTACGCGGTGGTCTCCGCCGGGCTCGGCGCGACCGACGGCCCGCTGCACGGCGCGGCCAGCCCCCTGGCGCACCGGATGCTCGCCGAGGTGCTGGCCGACGGCGCGGTGCCGGTGGTCTCCGACTACCTGCGCACCGGCCGGCCGATCCCCGGCCTCGGCCACCGGCTCTACCCGCAGGGCGACCCCCGGGCGGTCGCCCTGCTCGACGCGGTCGGCCGGCTCGACGGCGGCCCGGCCGTGGTCGCGGCGGTCACCGAGGTCGAGACGGCGGCGGGCCCGGCCGGGCGGCCGGCCCTGCGGGCCAACATCGACCTGGCCCTGGCCGCCATGGCCCTGGCCGCCGGACTGCCGGCGCAGGCCGGCGAGGTGGTCTTCGCGGTGGCCCGCACCCCGGGCTGGATCGCCCACGCGGTCGAGGAGTACCGCGAGGAACCACTGCGGATGCGCGCCCGCGGCCACTACACCGGCCCGCGCCCGCGGTCCGCCCCGAACGCACCCCTGTCGAAGCCGAGCTGATCTCCGTACCATCTCGCCATGGAGCTCGAACTCCGGCACCTCCGGATCATCTGCAGCATCGCGGACAGCGGGAGTCTGACGCGGGCCGCCGCGGCGCTGCGGCTGACCCAGCCCGGCCTGAGTGCCCAGTTGACGCGGATCGAGCGGGTGCTCGGGGGTGAGCTGTTCAGCCGCGCGCCGTCGGGGGTCGTGCCGACCGCGTTCGGGGAGGTGGTGCTCAGCCGGGCCCGGGCGGTGCTGCCGACCGTCGACGAGCTGCTGGGGGTCTCCGCCCTCGCCGCGCGCAGCGGCCGTTCGCCGCACCGCTTCCGGCTCGGCTCCGTCAACGCTCCGCTGCTCGGCGGGTTGATCGCGGCGATCAGGTCGCACCACCCGGAGGCCGAGATCAGCTCGCGCGGCCAGGGCTCGCCCGTCCCGCTGGTCGAGGACGTCGCGGGCGGCCGGCTGGAAGCTGCCGTGGTGGGCGACAGCCCCGGTTACGAGCTGGCGCTCCCGCCGGGGGTCGCCGTCGAGCCGGTCGCCACCGAGCCGCTCTTCGTGGCCCTGCCCGCGGACCATCCGCTGGCGGCGCTGGAGGAGGTCGGGCTGGCGGACCTCGAGGAGGAGGACTGGGCGGCTCCTCCTCCGGACAACGACCGGATCCGTGAGTACTGGTCCAGGACCCTGCTCGTCCTGGGCCACCGCCTGCGCGTCGTCCACGAGGCGGAGGGCAGGCTCCTCCTGGACGTGGTCCGCAACGGTCACGCGGTGAGCTTCTGCCAGGCCACGTACGAGGAGGTGCCGGGCATCGCCGTACGGCCGGTCGCCGGGAACCCGCTCTGGTACCGGCATCTGCTCGCCTGGCACGAGGAGGGGCCGCTGGCGGCGCTGGGCCCCTCGCTCGTGCGGGACGTCACCGAGGCGTACCGGGCGGCGTGCGCCCGCAGCCCGGTCTACCGGGGCTGGCTCGAAAGGCGCGCGGGCGCCGCACCGCTGACCGGTCATCACCTGTAGGTCCAGACCGTGTCGGTGGCGGCGCCGGAGGCGTTGACGCGGATCCGGATCCGGGCGGTGTCGTCCTGGAAACACTGGCCGGGTTGCCAGCGCTGCCTGTCCAGCACGGTGCAACTCCCGCTGGGTGCGGTGGCGTTGGGGTTGCTCACCACCCGGATCGGCCCGTTGCCGGTGGTGGTCGAGGCCCGCCGGGTCTACTGCCTGGTCACCCTGATGGTGTCGGTGAGCGGTCCGCGCTCGACGACGTCGATCCTGACACCCGTGGTCGGGTCGCTGAAGGACTGGCCCGGCTGGTAGGCGGCCAGATCGAGGGCGGTGCAGCCGGCCGGCGGGGTGGCTCCCGGGTTGCCGTTGACCACCCGGATCGGGCCTTCGCCGGTCGGGGTGGCGGTGTTGACCTGGTAGATCAGCACGCCGGTGGAGCAGGCCCTGGCGTCCCCGCCGACGGCCCGGCGGGACTCGGCGACGTAGGCGGTGGTCGGGCCGGTCCGGATCACCGCGATCTTGGTGCCGCCGGGGCGTTCGACCGCCCTGAGGCGGACGGTCCGGCTGCCGGCGGCGGGCAGGCAGGCGACCTGGCGGTCGTCGATCCAGCCGAACTTCCAGCGCTCCCAGCCGAGGTGCTGGGGTGCGGGGCCGGCGATGTCGCCCATCAGGTCCCAGCCGCCGACGTAGCGGTGGTAGTCGGTGGCGGTGAAGGCGTAGAGGTCGGGCAGGCCGAAGGTGTGGGAGGTCTCGTGGTCGGCGACCTTGTAGCCCCAGTGGTACATGTCCTGGCCGAAGGTGACCGCCCACTTGATCCGCCGGCCGTCGGCGGTGATGCCCGCGGTGGTCGGGTCGTAGAGGTAGGTGGGCGAGAAGGTGATCGCGGAGGCGGTCCTGGTCGGGACGATGTAGAGCATGTCGTACCGGGAGAAGTCCACGTACGGGTCGGCCGCCTGGACGGCCTGCTTCACGTAGAGCTCGTGCTGCTCGAAGGTGATGCCGCGCTCGAAGCCGTAGGAGGAGGCGGCCTGCGGCATGTGGATCCAGCGCTTCAGCGGGTCGATGTCCAGCCGGGCCCGGCCGTAGGAGTCCTGCCTCATCCAGTCGGCGGCCGGGGCGAGTTGGCGGTAGTAGTCGTCGGGTGTGCCGGTGGCCGGGGCGTCGGGGAAGTCGACGAAGACCATCAGCACGTGCTTGGTGCCGAGCGGCTGCTGGAACTGGGTGTGGTCGGTGTTGTGGCCCTCGTCCGTCCAGCCGGTGGCTCCGGCCAGGGCGCAGTCGGCGGCCGGAGCGCCGGGCCGGGCCGGGTCGGCCGCCGCCGGGGTGGCGGCGAGCAGGGGCAGGGTGAGCGCCAGGGCGGCGGCGAGCGGGTGCGGTCTCATCGTTCTCCTTCGAAGTGGTGGGTCAGCACCGGCCGGAGGCCAGGTCCATCAGGCGGGCGAGCACCCGCTCGCCGGAGGCGGTCACCCCGTCGTGCTGCCACTCGCCGGTGACCCAGGAGCGCAGGGCGCCGACCGTGCGGGCGGTGCGCAGCGAGAGGCCGGCGTCGACGTACATGTCGTCGTGGTAGACGGCGGCGGCCACTGGCACCCGGTTGGCGGCGAGCCGGGCCGGGTCGTACAGGGCGGGCCAGTCGGTGCGTTCGGCGAGCAGGTGGACGGCCCCGGCGAACGGGCGCAGCCCGGCGATCTCCTCGAACATCCACGGGTAGAACATCTCGCCGGTGAACAGCAGGGGGTCGGTGTCCTCGGCGAACCCGGGCTGCCCGGCCAGGGCCCGGGCGGCGGCCCAGCCGGTGGCGGCTCCGGGGCGGCCGTAGATCGACTCCTGGAGGGCGGCGAAGAGCGGGTTGTCGGTGAAGCCGGTCAGCTGCGCCACCTGCTGGAGGAAGGTGGCCGAGGGCTGGCCGTCCGGGGCGAGGGCCTCGTCGAGGAGCCAGTGCAGGCGTTCGAAGCCGTCGCCCATGCCGAGCGCGAGTCCCAGGGTGCGCAGTCGGCGGACCGTCAGCCGGTCGCCGTCGGGGAGGTGGACGGCCCGGCCCTCGAGCAGGTCGGCGATCCGGCGGACCAGGGGGCGGTCCCCGGGGTAGCGGGCGTAGTAGGCGCCCACGGTGTCGCGCACCCGGGGGTAGGTGGCGGCGTAGACGTCGTCGGCGGTGGCGTCGAGGCCGGGCAGGCCGCCGGTGACGTAGCAGGCGCGCAGGCCTTCGGGGGCGAAGGAGAGGTAGCTGAGGGTGACGAAGCCGCCGTAGCTCTGGCCCAGGACCTCCCAGGGGTCGTCGCCGCACAGCCGGCGGCGGATCAGTTCGGCGTCGGCGACGATCGAGTCGGCGCGGAAGCGGCCGAGGTGGTCGGCCAGTGCGTGGGCCGAGGGGAAGCGGATGGCGGCCCGGGCGGTGAGCGGGCTGGAGCGCCCGGTGCCACGCTGGTCCAGTAGCAGCACCCGGTGGGTCTTGAGGGCGTGGCCGAGCCAGCCGGAGGTGGCGTTCAGCGGGCGGGGGGACTTTCCGCCCGGTCCGCCCTGGAGGTAGAGCAGCCAGGGCAGTCGCTCGCCGGAGCGGACCGGGTCGACGACCTCGCGGGCGAACAGTTCGATGGTTCCGCGGGCGGGTTCGGCGTGGTCGAGCGGTGCGGTGAAGACGTGGTCGGTCACGGCGAGTCCGGGCAGCCGGTACTGGGCGTGGATCACGGTGTCCTCTCGGGATGGTGGCAGGCGACCTGTTGTCCGGGGGCGATCGTGCGCAGCTGCGGTCGTTCGGCTGCGCAGAGTTCGTCGGCCGTGGGGCAGCGGGTGCGGAAGCGGCAGCCGCTGGGCGGGTCGAGCGGGCTGGGCGGGTCGCCGTGGAGCACGATCCGTTCCCTGGCGCTCTCCAGGTCCGGGTCGGGCAGCGGCACGGCGGACAGCAGGGCGTGGGTGTACGGGTGGGCGGGGTGGGCGAACAGGGTGTCGCGGTCGGCGGTTTCGACGACCGCGCCGAGGTACATCACGGCGATCCGGGTGCTGATCTGGCGGACGGCGCCGAGGTCGTGGGCGATGAACAGGTAGCTCAGCCCGTACTCGTCCTGGAGGTCCCTGAGCAGGTTGAGGATCTGCGCCTGGACCGACACGTCGAGGGCCGAGACCGGCTCGTCGCACACCACCAGCTTCGGCCGCAACGCCAACGCCCGTGCGATCCCGATGCGTTGGGCCTGACCGCCGGAGAACTCGTGCGGGTGCCGGTCGGCGTGCTCCGGCCGCAGGCCGACCCGGGCCAGCAGTGCCTCGGCCGGCTGGTCGGGCTCCAGGCCCTGGTAGCGGTAGGGTCCGGCGAGGATCCGGCGGACGGTGTGCCGGGGGTTGAGCGAGGAGAACGGGTCCTGGAAGACCATCTGCAGGTCGCGGCGCAGCGGGCGCAGCGCCGGCTCGTCCAGCCCGGCGAGGTCGTGCCCGGCGAAGTGGATGCCGCCCGAGGTGGGGCGCTCCAGGCGGGTGATCAGTTTGGCGAGGGTGGACTTCCCGCAGCCGGACTCACCGACCAGGCCGAGGGTTTCGCCGGGCCCGACGGCCAGCGAGACCCCGTCGACGGCCGCGACGTGGCCGGCCAATCGCCGGGTCAGGCCGTGGCGGACCGGGTAGCGCTTGACCAGGTTCCGTACGTCGAGCAGGCTCATTCCGCGACTCCCAGGGTCGGCAACCGGTCCGGCAGGGGCCCGTCGATGCGCGGGACGCAGGCGAGCAGGCCGCGGGTGTACGGCTCCCTCGGTCGGTGGAACACGTCGCGGACCGGGCCGCGCTCGACCGCGCGGCCGTGGTGCATCACCACGACCTGGTCGGCCAGTCCGGCGACCACGCCCATGTCGTGGGTGATCAGCATGATGGCGGTGCCCGCCTCCTCGCGGAGTTCGCGCAGCAGTTGGAGGATCTGGGCCTGGACGGTGACGTCCAGCGCGGTGGTCGGCTCGTCGGCGATCAGCAGGTCGGGTTCCAGGCACAGGGCCATCGCGATCATCACCCGCTGGCGCATCCCGCCGGAGAACTCGTGCGGGTGGCAGCGGGCGCGCCGTTCCGGCTCCGGGATGCCGACCCGGTCCAGCATCCGCACCGCGACCCGGTGCGCCTCCCGGCGTCCGGCGCGGTGGTGCGCCCGGTAGGCCTCGGCGATCTGGAAGGCCACCGAGTAGTACGGGTTGAGGCAGGACAGCGGGTCCTGGAAGATCATCGCGATCCGGTCGCCGCGCAGCCGGCGCAGCGAGCGCTGGTCGAGGGCGGTCAACTCCCGCCCGTCGAAGCGGATCTCGCCGCTGACCCGGGCGTCGCGCAGCAGGCCGAGGACGGCGAGGCTGGTGACCGACTTGCCGCTGCCGGACTCGCCGACCACGCCGAGCACCTGTCCGGCCTCCAGGTCGAGGTCGAGCCCGTCCACGGCGCGGACGCCGGAGCGGAACTCCACGGCCAGGTCACGTACCGTCAGCAGGGTCATCCGACGGCCCTCACTCTCGGGTCGAGCACGGCGTAGACCAGGTCCACCAGCAGGTTGGCGAGCACCACGAAGGAGGCGGCGAACAGCGTCACCCCGAGGATCACCGGCTGGTCGGCGGAGGCGATCGCGTCGGCCGCCAGCTTGCCGACGCCCGGCAGCCCGAACACCGACTCGGTGATCAGCGCACCGCCGAGCAGCGCGCCGAGGTCCATGCCGAAGATGGTCACGATCGGCATCAGGGCGGGCCGCAGGGCGTGCCGCCGCACCACGGTGAGTTCGGGCAGGCCCTTGGCCCGGGCGGTGCGCACGTAGTTCTGCCCGAGGCTCTCCAGCATCTCGCCGCGGGTGACCCTGGCGTAGATCCCGGCGTACAGCAGGGCGAGGGTGATCCAGGGCATCAGCATCGACTGCGCCCAGCCGAGCGGATCGGCGGTGAACGGCACGACCTGCGGGTACGGCAGCAGCTCGAGCCGCACCACCAGCAGGTACTGCAGTACCAGGGCGGTGAAGTAGATCGGCAGCGAGACCCCGCCGAGGGCGGCCGTCATCGCGGCCCGGTCCCACGGGCTGCCGCGCCGCAGGGCCGAGACCACCCCGGCGCCGACGCCGACGGCGAGCCACAGCACGGCGGCGCCGACGGCGATCGAGAAGCTGACCGGCAGCCGGCTGGTGAGCAGCTGCCACACCGGCTGGTCGGTCTGGAAGCTGAACCCCAGGCACGGGAACGGGCAGTCGACGGCCTGCGGTCCGCTGCCGTACGTCCGGCCGGAGACGATGCCGGTCAGGTAGTCGCCGAACTGGCGCAGCGGCGAGTGGTCCAGCCCGAGGGTGGTGCGGATCTCGGCGATCCGTTCCGGGCTGCAGGCCTTGCCGCAGGCGCCCTGCGCCGGGTCGGCCGGCATCAGGTAGAAGATGGCGAAGGTGGCGGCGCAGATCACCAGCAGGATGGCGGCCGTGACGGCCAGTCTGCGCAGCAGGTAGAGGATCATCGTCGCTGGCTCCGGGGGTCGAGCGTGTCCCGGACGGCGTCGCCGAGCACGTTGAAGGCGAGCACGGTGACGAACAGGAAGGCGCCGGGGATCAGGAAGTAGGCGGGGTCGGCGGCGTACCAGGGCACGGCGGTGGCGATCATCTGGCCCCAGGAGGGGGTGGGGGCCTGGACGCCGACGCCGAGGAAGGACAGGCCGGCCTCGGTGGCGATGTAGCCGGGGATCGACATGGTGGCCACCACCAGCACCGGTCCGGTCAGGTTGGGCAGCACCTCGCGCAGCAGCAGCGCCCGGCGGGAGGCGCCGAGCACCCGGGCGGCCGCGACGAACTCGCCCCGCGCGAGCACCATCGCCTGTCCGCGGACGATCCGGCCGACGTACGGCCAGCCGAAGAAGCCGAGGACCACGACCAGCAGCAGTCGGCGGTCCGTGCCGGGCGCCGCCGAGATCAGCGCGATCATGAAGATCAGGCTGGGGAAGGACAGCAGCAGGTCCATGGTGCGTGCGATCGCGGTGTCGACCCACCCGCCGGAGAAGCCGGCGACCAGGCCCAGCGCCGTGCCCAGCACCACCGACAGCGCGGTGGCGAGCACGGCGATCAGCAGTGACACCTGTGCGCCGTACACCACCCGGGCGAGCACGTCCCGGCCGTTGACCGGCTCGACGCCGAGCCAGTGCCGGGCGCTGATCCCGCCCGCCGCGCCGCGCGGCAGGCCGCCGAGCGCCGGGTCCACCGCGTCGCCGTGGAAGGCGGTCGGAGAGCTCCCGGTGATCCAGGTGATCAGCGGCGCGGCGGCCGCGACCAGGACCAGCGCGGCCACCACGGCCAGTGCGAGGGCGGCCGAGCGCTGGGCCAACAGCCTGCGGACGGCGGTCACTTGCGCACACCCAGGGAGACCAGGTCGAGCCGGCCGACGTAGCCGATGTGCCCGTACGCCCCGGTGACGTTCGGGCCGGTCAGGACCGGCGCCTTGTCCCAGAGGAACGGCACCACCGGGGCGTCCCGCATGATCTGCTGCGCGAGCTGCCCGTACGCCGCCCGGGCCGCGGCCGGGTCGTCGGTCGCGGCGATCCCGTCGATCCGCGCGTCGACGGCCGGGGAGTCGTACTGCGCGTAGTTGTTGTTCCCCTGAGCGGTGATCAGCCGGCCGTCGAAGACGATCGGCAGGTACGTGGAGGCGCCCGGCCAGTCCGGGGACCAGCCGGCGATCACCAGGTCGTGCTCCTGGGCGGTGTTGCCGACCGTGCTGTAGAAGGCCGAGGAGCTGATCTCGTTGATCTTCACGGTGATGCCGGCCCGCCCGAGCGAGGCCTGCACCGCCTCGGCCTGCGCCTTGCCGGCGGTGGAGGCGGGGGCGTCGAGGGTCAGGGTGAGGCCGGAGGCGTGGCCCGCCTCGGCGAGCAGCGCCTTGGCCTTGTCCGGATCGCCCTTGCCGTCCTGACTCGGGTAGGGGTCCTCGGCCGGATAGCCGAGGGACGGCGGCAGCAGGCTGGTCGCCAGGTCACCGGCGATCGGACCGCCGCGGGTGGTGCGCAGGGCGTCCTTGTCCAGCGCGTAGGCGATGGCCTGGCGCACCCGGACGTCGTCGAGCGGCTGGTGCCTGGTGTTGATGCTCAGGTAGCGGGTGTTGATCGAGTCGCCGGTGACCAGCCGGCTCTTCAGCCGCGGATCGTTCAGCACCCGCCCGACCGAGGCGGGGCCGATCGGCTCCAGCGCGACGGCGTTCGCGTCCTCGCCCTGACCGGCGATCAGCCGCTGGTCGACCACCGCCGCGTCCAGGCCCAGGTCGATGACGACCCGGTCGGGCAGGCCCTTGCGCACGCCGTCGGTCGCCCGGTCCCAGCTGGGGTTGCGGACCAGGGTGAGCCGCTTCTTGGGCTCATAGCTCTCGATCTCGTACGGGCCGGAGGAGAACGGGCGGGAGTCGTAGCCGACGCCGGTGTCCTTGTCCTTCGGCACCGGGGCGAACATCGGCAGTGCCACCGCCGAACCGAAGTCGGCCACCGGGCGGTTGAGATGGAAGACGACGGTGCTGTCGTCCGGGGTCTCGATCGAGGCCAGCCCGGCGGGATCCTGGTAGGGCCCCTTGTACGAGTCGCCACCGGCCAGCCACATCCGGGCGTACGGCGGGCCCTCCGGCAGCTCGGCGGCGAAGGTCCGCTCGACCCCGTACTTGACGTCCCCGCTGGTGATCGGGCGGCCGTCCTCGAACTTCACCCCCGGCTTGAGGGTGAAGGTCCAGGTCCTCGCGCCGTCGCTGGGCCGACCGGTGTCGGTGGCCAGGTCCGGCACGATCTTCCCGCCCGCCTGGCCGGGCGCGGCGGCGAAGGTGGTCAGCGTCCGGTAGATCAGCCGGCTCACGTCCTGCGAGGACGTGACGTAGTTGCGCGCCGGGTCCAGGTGCTCCAGGTCGAGGGTGGACAGCACGTGCAGCGTGCCGCCCTTCACCGCGGCCGTGTTCGCCCCGGTGGCGGCGCCGCCGGCTCCCGTACAACCGGCGGCCGACAGCAGCCCCAGGGCCACGGCGAGGGCCGGCCCGACTCTTCGTTGTCCCACGTCTCCTCCAGGCATGATGTGACATTTCATGCGTGGGAGAAGAGTGGCCGACCGGGGAGCCCGCCAGAAGATCCCAGCACCCCATCACATCGCGTTATGACAGCCGGAGGGCGGCCGACCGCACCAGCCGGGCACCCTCCACGCCACCGTCCTCAGCCCGGAGGCGGACGACTGATCAACGGCCTCCGTGGTCGGGCAGCCGGATCGCCTCGCCGTGACCCGGCTGCCCGGCTACGTCAGCGCGCGCCCCCTCCTCGGGCGGTCGGCGGCCCGGGCCGGCGCTGCTACGGACCGGGTGGGAGCCGCGCGAGGCGGTCGCGCGGACCGTGGCCACCGCGGGGCGGACGGTCTTCCTGTCCGGCCTCACCGTCACGCTCGCCCTGGCCAGCATGCTGGTCTTCCCCGAGGTCTTCCTCCGGTCGATGTCCCTCGGCGGAACGGCCGCCGTCCTGGTGGCGATGGCCGGGGCGCTCACCGTCCTGCCCGCGGCGCTCGCCGTCCTCGGACGGCGGATCGACTCCCTGCGGGTACCGCTCCCCCGGCGGCCGCACCCGAAGTCCGCCGGGCAAGGGCCGGGCGGCTGGGAACGACTGGCGGGCCGGGTCATGCGCCGACCGGCGCGGTACGCCTTCGCCACCCTGGCCGTGCTCACCCCACACCCGAACGTAGCGGCAGCGCCGAGGCCAGCCGATTGACTCGCCTCCGCGGCTCGCCCCGGTGACCATTCCACATGGGCCGTCGCACGGTCGGCCCCTGGCCAGGACCAGTCTCCGACACCCGCTCACCGGACTCGCGATCAACCTCGCCGGAATCGACGCCTGGCGCATCACGACATCCCGCTCCCCGACCCTCACATCCGGCAGCGCTCCGGCCCGTCGGATGAACCGACGGGCCGGAGTGGCCATGACCGGATTCGCCCACAGCATCGCGTTGCCCCCACCCGGAGCCCGGAGCCGGCCGCCCCGACCGGGGCCGTGCGCGAGCCGGAGGCCCTCGTGGCCGTCGCCCGGTCACCGAAGGGCCTGCCCAGCCGGACGGACCAGCAGCACGGTTGCCGCCAAGAGGTGCCAGCCGGGACCGCCGAGGGCCGTTCCGGGGCCGCGGTCCGCGCCGGCAGTCGCGGAGTCCCGCCCGGCCGTGCTGTCACGCCCCGTCCAACGCCTCCACCAGAGCCGCCAGGAACTCCTCCGGCCGTTCCAACTGCACGCTGTGCCCGGCCCCTTCGACCACCACCTCGCGCACCCGCCCGCCCGCCGCGGCGTAGCGGTCGAGTGCGGAACGGGTCTGTGCCACCATCGGCTGCGCCGGGCACGCGTCCGCGCCGGGCCACCCGGGAACCGCACCGATCGCGCCCAGGTGGGCGAGGTCGAAGAGCGAGGTGTCGGAGACGATCACGTCGGCGGACCCGCGGATCCACAGGACGGGCGGCTTCGGCTCGACCAGTTCCAGGTCGTCGATCCGGAAGTGGGTCGGTGCCAGCGAGTTGAGCACCCCGCGGTCGCCGGGCGCGAACCCCGGCCAGGCGTCGCTGGGACGGCTGTCTCCCGGGTAGTGGTCGACCCCGGTCCGGGTGGTCAGCATCGCGGCCACGTAGGGGTTCGGTTCTGCCAGCGGTTCGCTGACGTAGGCGGTGTCCAGTACCGAGCGCGGCGCGAACGGTGACCCGGCGCCCGCCTCGCCCTCGCCCAGTAGCCGGACGAATTCGGGGGCCGCACCGCCGGCGCCGGAGCCCGCGCCGTCGGGCGAGTTGAGCCGCCCGTCCGGCCCGTGGGTGCCGCCGAAGCCGTACGGGGAGACCGGGTTGACCAGGGTGAGTGAGCGGACCAGTTCCGGGTGGTCGCGCAGCAGTTGCAGCGCCACGCCGCCGCCCATGCTCCAGCCGACCAGGTGGACCGGGCCGAGGGCCAGCGCCCGGAGGTAGGAGAGCAGGTCCTCGCTGTGGTCGCGCAGGCCGCGGGTGGCGTCCACCGGCAGGGGCTCGGTGCCGCCGAAGCCGCGCAGGTCGGGTGCCAGCGGGCGGTAGCGGGCGGGCAGCGCGGTCATGGTGGAGTGCCAGAAGACGCTGGAGGAGACGTTGCCGTGCACCAGGACCACGGGTTCGCCGGTGCGGCCCTCGATCTCGGCGTGGTTGACGGTGAGTCGGTCGGTGGCGATCGGTCGATCGGTGATCATCCGACGGGTCCTCAGTTCAGCCAGCCGGTGACCTGCGCGCTCGCCGTGCCGTCCCAGCCGAGTTCCAGGTGATTGGCGGAGGCGATCAGCGCCGTGCCGCCGACGGTGGCGAAGCCGGAGGTGTCCAGTGCGCTGGCCACGAAGACCACTCCGTCGCTGGGCCCGCGGTCCTCGTTGAAGATCCCCAGGACGTTGGGCGTGCCGCCGGCCAGGAGGTAGGCCGTCACCGAGGCGGGCACCCCGGCCTGGCGCAGCGGGGCGATCAGCGAGCCGGCGTCGATCGCGGCCTGGATGCCGCCGCCGTCGGTGTAGAAGCCCTGCCCGCCGTAGTAGGTGGTGTACCAGTCCTGCTGGGTCTGGTCGACGCCGAAGACCGAGTCCCAGCGGGCCAGCATCTGCCGCTGCCCGGGGTAGTCGTCGTAGCCGCTCGTGGGGGTGAAGGAGAACTCCGGGTGCGCGGTGTAGGTGCCGTAGCAGGTCATGTGCAGGTGCGGGGAGGGGGCGTTGACGGCACCGCCGCACTGCGGCCAGATCGAGAAGTCGTGCGCCCAGCCGTGCGCGAACGGGTAGTCGTAGCCGCCGTTCGGACCACCGAGGGTGATCAGCTTGCGCACGTCACCCGCGTACGGGCGGCCCCAGGCGGGCTTGACCGAGGAGACGTAGGCCCGCGTGGACATCTCGCCCTTGCTCCAGCCCACCACGTCCACCTGCGGGACGCCGAGCTTGGCGCGGATCAGCGCGACGGCGTCGCCGACCTCCTGGGCCTGCATCAGGTTGTCGCCCTGCTTGTGGGCGAAGCCGATCGCGAAGACCCGGTAGCCGCGACCTGCCAGGTACTGCATCAGTCCCGTGTTCGGGCAGGAGGCGGCGCCGCAGCCGTAGCCGCCGGACTCGCCGGGGTTGGCCCAGGCCCGGTCCGGGTTGTCGTTGGCGCCGTGCACCAGCAGCACCGGGACCTGGTGCGCGCCGGTGTTCCAGCCCGGGGCGGAGTAGAGCAGGAAACGGCCGGAGAAGGGCTGCTTGACGCCGCCGAAGAAGGTGAGCCGCTGGCCGTCCTGGTCGCCGCGGCCGTCCGGCGGGTACTGCTCCTGCCGGAAGCCGGTGGTGGTGTCGAGGTACCGCTCGACGTGGTCCCAACCGTTGGCGACGCTGCTGTAGGTGGCCTCCAGGGTCAGGTAGGACGGCACCGCCCCGGGCACCGCGGCCGCGGCCGTCCCCGACGGGGCCATCACCGCACCGATCAGCGCCAGCACGCCCGCGAGCATCCAGCCCAGGCCTCTTCGCCCACGACGTCCGTTCCTCCGCATACGCGTTCACTCCTCCACGCCCGGATCGACTGCGCGACACGGTACGGATGCCGGGGTGCCGTCCCTATGGTTGTGACACATACCTCGGTCATCACGATGTGGGCGTCCGCCACCTGGTCCACTCCGGAGGGCTGCGGCGATGCCGGCGATCGCGGCGAAGTGGTCGGCCTCGCGTTCGTAGCGGCGGTGCAGTCGGCGGAAGCCGCCGAGCCACGTCAGCACCTCAACCGCCCTCGCCCTGAAACAGCAGGGCGCCCAAGAACCCGTCAACGTCATCGCGCACCGGGTACGAACGCGCCACGCACCGGGCGCACGGGCGCACCCCGGTCGGCCGGCCGCACCGGTCGCGGGCGGCCCGGGCCTGGGCGCTGCCGTTGCCCTCGATCGACCCGCAGGTGGTGTCCCGCTCCGCCGCCGCCCTGGACGCTTACGGCCCGGACCTCGGCTACACCCACTACGCGGTAGTGCGACGGCTGCCGATCGCCCTCGGCGGTGTCGCCGCGGTGGCGACGGTCGCCTTCGCCGCCCGACTGCCACTGCTGCGCCGGGCCCTGGGGAGGCTGCGCAAGCCCGGTGACGGGCCGAGCGCGGAGCAGCAGGCGCGGTCCTGGTTCGTCGTCCGGTTCGTGGCGCGGGCGGGTGGTGGGCGCCCTCACCGAAGTGTCCGGGGGTGACCCCGGCTACCAGGAGACCGCGAAGATGCCGGCCGGGTCGGCGCTGTGCCTGGCGTACGACGACGACCTGCCGTCCGCATGCGGTCGGCGTGTCAGCACCGCACCACCGACGGCTCGCCCGCCCCTGTCACGAGGGGGACGAGCCGTCGGTGCCCTCCGGGGGGAGGACGCCGCTACTGCGGCGTCACGTAGGCGCCGGAGATGCCGCCGTCGACGAGGAAGGTGTTGGCGGTCATGAAGGACGAGTCGTCCGAGGCGAGGAAGGCCACCGCTGCGGCGATCTCCTCGGGCTCGGCGAAGCGGCCGAGCGGGATGTGGACCAGTCGACGGGCGGCCCGCTCCGGGTCCTTGGCGAACAGTTCCTGCAGCAGCGGGGTGTTCACCGGGCCGGGGCAGAGCGCGTTGACCCGGATGCCCTCGCGGGCGAACTGCACGCCCAGCTCGCGGGACATGGCCAGCACTCCGCCCTTGGAGGCGCTGTAGGAGATCTGCGACGTGGCCGCGCCCATCACGGCGACGAACGAGGCGGTGTTGATGATCGAGCCCTTGCCCTGGCGCTGCATGTGCGGGATCGCGTACTTGCAGCACAGGTAGACGCTGGTCAGATTGACCTCCTGGACCCGCTTCCAGGCCTCCAGGCCGGTGGTGAGGATGGAGTCGTCGTCCGGCGGGGAGATGCCCGCGTTGTTGAAGGCGATGTCGAGCCGCCCGTACTCGTCGACGACCCGCTGGAAGAGGTCGCGCACCGCGTCCTCGTCGGTGACGTCGGCCTGGATGAACAGGCCGTCGACCTCGTTCGCGGCCTTGGCGCCGGTCTCGGCGTCGAGGTCGACGCACACCACCTTGGCGCCCTCGGCGGCGAAGCGGCGGGCGGTCGCCAGGCCGATGCCGCTGCCCGCGCCGGTGATGACGGCCACCCGGCCGTCGAGTCGCTGGGTCATGCTGATCACTCCTCCGTGGAGATGAAGACGTTCTTGGTCTGGGTGAAGGCGTCGAGGGCGTCCGGGCCGAGCTCGCGGCCGAGTCCGGACTGCTTGAAGCCGCCGAACGGCGTGGTGTAGCGCACCGAGGAGTGCGAGTTGACGGACAGGTTGCCGGCCTCGACGCCGCGCGAGACCCGCAGTGCGCGCCCGACGTCCCTGGTCCAGATGGAGCCGGACAGCCCGTACTCGGTGGCGTTGGCGATGCGCAGGGCGTCCTGTTCGTCGCGGAACGGGACGACCGCGACGACCGGGCCGAAGATCTCCTCGGTGAAGACGCGGTCGTCGTGCCGCACGGGCGCGAGCACGGTCGGCGGGTACCAGAAGCCGGGCCCGTCGGGGGCGCTGCCGCGGAAGGCGACGGCCGACCCCTCCGGGACGTAGGAGGAGACCCGCGCCCGGTGGGCGGCCGAGATCAGCGGGCCCATCTCGGTCTTCTCGTCGGTCGGGTCGCCGACCCGCACGCCGCGGACGGCCGGCTCCAGGAGCGCCATGAAGTCGTCGAAGGCGGAGGCCTCGACCAGGATCCGGGAGCGGGCGCAGCAGTCCTGGCCTGCGTTGTCGAAGACCGCGTAGGGGGCCGTGGCGGCGGCCTTGGCGAGGTCGGCGTCGGCGAAGACGATGTTGGCGCTCTTTCCGCCGAGTTCGAGGGTGACGGGCTTCACCCGGGCGGCGCAGCCCGCCATGATCTCCTTGCCGACCCGGGTCGACCCGGTGAACACCACCTTGCGCACGTCGGGGTGGGTGACGAAGCGCTGTCCGACGACCGGGCCGCGGCCGGGCAGGATCTGCAGCACGCCTTCCGGGATCCCGGCCTGGAGGGCGAGTTCGCCGAGGCGCAGGGCGGTGAGTGGGGTGAGTTCGGCCGGTTTGACGATGACGGTGTTGCCGGCGGCCAGCGCCGGGGCCAGGGCCCAGGCGGCGATCGGCATCGGGAAGTTCCACGGCACGATGACCCCGACCACGCCGATCGGTTCCTGGAAGGTGAGGTCGATGCCGCCGGACACCGGGATCTGTCGGCCGAACAGCCGCTCCGGCGCGGCGGCGTAGTACTCGATGACGTCACGCGCGTTGCCCGCCTCCCAGCGGGCGTTGCCGATGGTGTGGCCGGCGTTGGCGACCTCCAGGGCGGCGAGGTGCTCGCGGTCGGCGTCGACGGCGGCGGCGAAGGAGCGCAGCAGCCGGGCCCGGTCGGCGGGGGCCACCCGGCGCCAGGCGTCGAAGGCGGCGCGGGCGCGGGCGACGGCGGCATCGGTTTCGGCGAGGCCGGCCAGTTCGACGGTGGTGATCACCTCCTCGCTGGCGGGGTTGACGACCTCGAAGAGGTCCGGTTCGGTCATCGGGCGGTCTCCCTCTGGCTGGCGGTGATGAACGCGTGGAACAGGCGCAGGTCGTCGGAATCTGTCTCGGGGTGCCACTGGACGCCCAACGCGAAGCGGTGGCCCGCCAGTTCGAGCCCTTCGACGGTGCCGTCGGCGCTGCGGGCGGTGACCCGCAGACCGGCGCCGAGCCGGTCGACGGCCTGGTGGTGGTAGCAGGAGACCTCGGTGGTCGGCCCCAGGACGTCGGCGAGCCGGCTGCCCGCCACCACGCCGACCCGGTGGCGGACGTAGCGGGCGGGGACGATCTGGTGGTTCCCGTCGGGCAGGTGTTGCAGGAGGGTGCCGCCGAGTTCGACGTTGAGCAGCTGCATGCCGCGGCAGACGCCGAGCACCGGCAGGTCACGGGTGAGGGCGGTGTGCAGGAGCATGCTCTCCCAACCGTCGCGGGCGTGGTGCGGCGGGCCGGTGCGCGGGTCGGCGTCCGCCGCGTACCGGGCCGGGTCGACGTCCGGTCCGCCGGCGAGGAGGAGTCCGTCCAGGGCGTCGAGCAGGTGGTCGGCACCGCCGGGTTGCGGCGGCAGCAACACCGGGGTGCCGCCCGCGCGGACGACGGCGTCGACGTACGTCTGGGGCACGAGGGAGGCGCGCTGGTTCCAGACCGACCAGGCGGCGTCGTCCTGGTAGCTGGTGATGCCGATCAGCGGTCGTCGGCGGTCGTCGCGCGTCACAGCCGCTCGAATCCGCGGCGCCGCTCCCAGTCGGTCACCGCCCGTTCGTAGCAGGCGAGTTCGGTGCGTCCGGCGTGGGTGTAGTGCCGGACGACGTCCTTGCCGAAGGCCTCGGTGGCGACTGCGCTGCGCTCGAAGGCGTCGACCGCGTCGCGCAGGGTGGCGGGCACCCGGGGCGCGTCGGAGGCGTAGGCGTTGCCGGTGAACTCCGGTTCGAGTTCGAGCTGTTGCTCGACGCCGTGGAGTCCGGCCGCGATCAGGGCGGCGACCGCGAGGTAGGGGTTGACGTCGCCGCCGGGGACGCGGTTCTCGAAGCGCAGCGAGGGGCCGTGACCGACCACGCGCAGGGCGCAGGTGCGGTTGTCGCGGCCCCAGGCGATGGCGGTGGGTGCGAAGCTGCCGGGTACGTAGCGCTTGTAGGAGTTGACGGTGGGTGCGAGCAGCAGGGCGAAGTCGGCCAGGCAGGCGAGCTGTCCGGCGAGGAAGTGCTCCATGGTGCGGGAGAAGCCGTGCGGACGGTCACCGGCGAACACCGGGGCGCCCTGCTCGTCGCGCAGGCTCAGGTGGATGTGGCAGGAGTTGCCCTCGCGTTCGTCGTATTTCGCCATGAACGTGAGGCTGCAGCCCTCCTGGGCGGCGATCTCCTTGGCGCCGGTCTTGTAGACGGCGTGGTTGTCGCAGGTGGTGAGGGCGTCGGCGTACTTGAAGGCGATCTCGTGCTGGCCGAGGTTGCACTCGCCCTTGGCGGACTCGACGGTGAGGCCGGCGCCGGCCATGCCGTTGCGCAGGCGGCGCAGGAGTGGCTCGATCCGGCCGGTGCCGAGGATGGAGTAGTCGACGTTGTACTGGTTGGCCGGGGTGAGCCGGGTGTAGTCCTTGTCCCAGGCCTGTTCGTAGGTGTCCCGGAAGACGATGAACTCCAGCTCGGTGGCGGCCTGGGCCTGCCAGCCGTGACCGGCCAGCCGCTCCAGCTGGCGTTGGAGGACCTGGCGCGGGGAGACGGCGACCGGGCTGCCGTCGTGGTGGGTGACGTCGCACTGCACCATGACGGTGGCGGGGTGCCAGGGGACGACCCGCAGGGTGGCGAGGTCGGGGCGCAGCGTCAGGTCGCCGTAGCCGTTCTCCCAGGAGGAGATCTCGTACCCGTCGACGGTGTTCATGTCGACGTCGACGGCCAGCAGGTAGCCGCAGCCTTCCGCGGCGCCGGGCACCACGTCGTCGAGGAAGTACTCGGCGGCGACGCGTTTGCCCTGGAGGCGTCCCTGCATGTCGGTCATGGCGAGCACGACGGTGTCGACGGACCCGTCGGCGACGCGGGTGCGCAGCTCGTCGAGGGTGAGCCGGAGGGTGGTCATCGGGTCTCCAGTTCGGTGGCCGGGGTGTCGGGGGCGGGCGGCGCGGCGCTGACGTGGGGCCCGGTGAACCAGTGCCGGGCGGAGGCCAGCCACCACACGCCGGCGAAGCCGACCACGACGGCCACGGCGACGGGGGTGTAGTTGAAGCTCTCGGCGGTGATCGGGCTGGCGGTGGGGAGCATGAACAGGACCGTGATCACCGCGGTCCAGCCGACCGCGACGGTGCCGATCAGCCGGCTCCATCGGCCCAGGTGCCAGGGGCCGCGCGGGAAGTCCTCGCCCTGGCGCAGCCGCAGGTACACCGGGATGACGTAGGAGATGTAGAGGCCGATGACGGAGATCGAGGTCACGGCGGTGTAGGCGGTGTCGTTCCAGAGCGCGGGCAGCCCGAGCAGCAACGCGCCGCCCGTCGCAAGCCAGACCGCGTTGGTCGGGGTCTGGGTGCGCGGGGAGATGCGGTGCCACAGTCGGGAGCCGGGCAGCGCGCCGTCGCGCGAGAAGGCGTAGATCATACGGGAGTTGGCGGTGACGGAGGCCATGCCGCAGAAGAACTGGGCGCCGATGACGATGAGCAGCAGGAACTGTGCGCCGCCGGAACCGATCGCGTCGATGAAGATCTGGGCGGGCGGGACCTGGGTGTCGCTGTTGAGCGCGCCGTCGTAGTCGCGGATCGCGAAGGTGATGCCGAGCAGCAGGATCCAGCCCGCCACCAGGGAGACGGTGATGGCGTTGACGATGCCGCGCGGGCCGGAGCGGGCGGCGTCGTGGGTCTCCTCGGTCATGTGCGCGGAGGCGTCGTAGCCGGTGAGGGTGTACTGGGCCATCAGCAGGCCGAGCATCGCGACGTAGAACTGGTTGTGGAAGCCGGTCTGGTCGACGAACTCGGTGAGGACGAAGGTGACGGAGGCGTGCCGCTCGGGGAGGAACGCGAGCGCGCCGACGATGATCGCGACGCCGACCAGGTGCCACCACACGGACACGCTGTTGAGGACCGCGACCAGGCGCACCCCGAAGGTGTTGAGCAGGCCGTGCACCAGCAGGATGACGGCGAAGATCTCCATGGTGTGCGCGGGGGTGGCCGCGACGCCGAAGCGGAGTGTGAGGAAGGCGTTGGTGAAGAAGGCGGCGCCGTAGTCGACGCTGGCGGTCACCGCGACCTGACCGAGGAAGTTGAACCAGCCGGTGAACCAGCTCCAGGCCGGGCCGCGGCTGCGGGTCAGTTTGGCGGACCAGTAGTAGAGCCCGCCGGCCGTCGGGTAGCTGGAACAGATCTCGGCCATCGCCAGCCCGACGCAGAGCGTGAGCAGGCCGACCACGGGCCAGCCCCAGACGATCAGCGCGGGGCCGCCGGTCTTCATCCCCGTGCCGTACAGGGTCAGGCAGCCGGAGAGGATGGAGACGATGGAGAAGGAGACGGCGAAGTTGGAGAAGCCCGACATCGAGCGGGCCAGTTCCTGGGTGTAGCCCAGCTCGCGGAGCCGCTGTTCGTCGGCGGAAACGGGGGCGGTGTTCTCCGGAAACACCTCGGGGGCAGGGTGGTCGGGCGAGCGTGCGTCGGTCATGGGGCACCCCTGGGGGTTGAGGGTGTGCCGGGGAGCACACGGCCACGACGGCGTGGCGCGGTCGCCCCGACGAGTTCGACGGTCGGACGGCTCTTCAATGGCCTGGAATCAGTCCATTGGGGTGGGTGAGCAGCATCGTTCCGGCTGGATCGGGGCCGCGTCAAGAGCGAGGAGGGAACGAGTCCGGGGAACCCGTTCATAGGTACGATTCCGGCGTGGACGTGGACGAAACACGTGAGCAGGCGCGGCTCGACTGGCAGGCCGGGGCGATCTTCCGCCCGGTCCGGACCGGCAACGCCTTCGAGGAGACCGTCGAAAGGCTGCTCCAGGCGATCAAGCTCGGCGTCTTCGACCTCGGCGACCGACTGCCCGCCGAACGGGATCTCGCCGCCCGGCTCGGCGTCAGCCGGGAGACCCTGCGCGAGGCGCTCCGCACGCTGCAGCAGGCCGGCTGCGTCGAACCCCGCCGGGGCCGCTACGGCGGCACCTTCGTCACCTATCGGCTGCCCGAGCCGGACGTCGCCGACCTGCGCCGCGCGGCCCGCGACCTCGGCGGCGCGCTGGAGGACGCGCTGACCTACCGCCAGGTGCTGGAGGTCGGCGCCGCCGAGGCGGCCGCCCGTCGCCCCCTCTCCCCCCACCAGCGGGCCCACCTGGAGAGCCGCCTGACCGATCTGGAGGAAGCCCCGCCGGAGCAGTACCGCCAGCTGGACTCGCGCTTCCACCTCGCCATCGGCGAGCTCACCGGCTCCCCCACCCTGGCCACGGCCATCGCCGAGGCCAGGATGCGCCTCAACGACCTGCTCAACGCCATCCCCATGCTGGACCGCAACATCGAGCACGCCGCCGAGCAGCACCGGGCGATGGCCCGGGCGATCCTCGCCGGCGACGGTGACGCCGCCCGACGCGCCACCGAGGAACACCTCGCCGCTACGGCCGCACTGCTGCGGGGCTTCCTGGCCTGAGGTTCCGCCGTGGCCGGCTCAAGTCGTCGGCACCTGGGGAGCAGTCCCCGCTCCCGTCCGGCCCGGCCCGGCCCGGCCGGACGAACTCCTGGTCCGAGTGAGTGGTGGCGCAGCTATAGACGATGAGGAGCTGTTCGGCTCGGGCGTCGTTGCTCCGACGCCTCGGCCTGCTCGAGCCCGGCCAGACCGTCCGCCCGCCCGACGGCCCGCTGCGGGTCATCGACGACCACGGTCCGCGGGAAGCCGCCCTCGACGGCTTCGCCGACTTCCGCATCCCGACCGGCTACTACTGGCGGGAGGCGTGTCTGGATAGACTCGCGCGGCCGACCGAACATCAACTCCAGTTCGGTACCGGAACAGCACAGCACCACCCAGGACACCAGGCACTCCGCCGCCGACGACCATGGGGGTATCCATGCAGTTCCGCACCAGAGCATCTCTCGCCACCGCGACCGCAGCGCTCGTCCTCGCCTCCGTCGCGGGCAGCACCGCGGCCGGTGCGAGTACGGGCAGCACGAGTAGCGCGAGTACGGGTAGTACCAGCACGGCCCGCCCGCCGCTCGCCCTGATCTCGCCCGGCGATCCGTACGCCGCCTGCAACCTCGCCGCGGACGGCCCCGGCACCAACCACCCGTCCGCGGAGGACGAACCGTTCGCCGCCGCCAATCCGCTCGACCCGGCCAACACGATCACCATCTACCAGCAGGATCGCTGGTCCAACGGCGGCGCCCGGGGCCTGAGTTCGAGCTACACCACGGACGGCTCGCACTTCACCCAGACGGCCCTGCCGTTCACCCACTGCGCACCCGGCGGGCTGGCCTACCAGCGGGCCTCCGACGGCTGGGTGAGCTTCGGTCCGGACGGCGCCGCCTACGCCAGCGCCCTGGTCTTCGACGCCACCACGGCGCGCAGCGCGGTGGCCGCCGCCACCTCGACCGACGGCGGCCGCAGCTGGCAGCACGTCACCGAGCTGATCAGCGACAACGACCCGGCGATCACCGACGACAAGAACGCCGTCACCGCCGACCCGGTGCACCCGGGCGTCGCCTACCAGGTCTGGGACCGGGTGGACCAAGTCACCGGCCCGACCCCCTACTTCGACGGACCGGGCTACATCTCCATCACCCGTGACCACGGCCGCACTTGGACCCCGGCGAAGCCCTTCGTCATCACGAGCACGACTGCGAACACCCAGACCATCGGCAACCAGATCGTGGTCGACCCGCGGACCGACACGCTGTACGACTTCTTCGACTGGATCACCTTCACCGACGGCACCGCCACCACGGTCAGCGACGTGCACTTCGGCATGGTCAGCTCCACCGACCAGGGCGAGACCTGGAGCCAACCGGTCCGGGTCGCCACCGACACCTCCGTCCCCGAGGTCGACCCGAACGCGCCCGCCGACGCCACCAAGTCCCTCCGGGCCGGCGGCGGTCTGCCGAGCGTGGCCGTCGACCCGCAGACCGGCGAGCTCTACCTCGCCTACGAGGGTTCGGAGTTCACCGGCGGCCAGTACGACGCGATCCAGCTGGTGCACTCCACGGACGGCGGCCAGACCTGGAGCGGTCCGACCCGGATCAGCCAGGCCCCGGGCGCCCCGGCGTTCACCCCGTCCATCATCGTGACCGCCAACGGCACCGTCGCCGTCAGCTACTACGACCTGCGCTACCTCACCCCCGGCAACACCACCACGCTACCCACCGCCGCCTGGCTGCTCAGCTTCCCGCGCGGCGGCGAGGACAGCCCGATCGAACGGCAGGTCTCGCCGGTCTTCGACTGGCTGCAGGCGCCCTTCGCCGGCGGCCACTTCCTCGGCGACTACCAGGCGCTGATCAACGACGGCCACCAGATCCGCCCGGTCATGGTGACCGCCAACAGCGCCGACCCGCTGAACTCCACCGACGTGTACAGCGGCCGCTTCCAGCCCGGCACCCTGCGCAGCCCCGCCGCCGGCGCGCCCGGCGCACAGGCCGCGCACGCCGCAGCGCCCGTCACCGGCCCGCGCGCCGTCCAGCACCTGCGGCGCTGACACCCTCCGAATGGACGGACGGCGTCCTGCGGCTCTCGAAGGCGAGCCGCGGGACACCGTTCGGGTTCCGGAGGCTCAGGCCCGCACCGTCCCGTCCACCGCCGCCGCCGTCGCCGAGGCGGCGACCTGTGCGGTAGCGGGCTTGACGCGCTTCGCGCGCCTGACGACTGCCCTTCCGGCAGCCGGGATGAGCGCGAGGCCCATCCGGTACAGGTGCAAGACGTTCCGGGCCGCGTTGTGGTCGGCGTCGCCCGACCAGCCGCAGTCCGGGTTCTTGCACACGAACACGGCCTGGGACTTCCTGCTGCCGGGCGTGGTGAAGCCGCACGCGGAGCAGCGCCGGGAGGCGCCGGGGGCGGGGACCTTGACCAGGGTGCCGCCGTGCCGGGCGACGGCACCACCCGCTTCGCCTTCCTCGGCGGCCTGCGGTTCCGCAGCCCGCGCTTCCTCGCCCCCGCGCTGCGCCCGTTCACCGGGGACCCGCTGGCGCGGTTCGCCGCCCTCGTCGACAAGGCCGCGCAGTAGGCGGCACCGCGGCCGGGTCAGGGGCGGTGCAGGGCCTCGGTGAGGCGGGCGGCCGCCTCGATGACGGCCTTGGAGAGGTGGGTGCCGGGGTGGCGGGTGAGCCGTTCGATCGGGCCGGAGACGGACACGGCCGCCACCACCCGGTTGGACGGCCCGCGGACGGGTGCCGAGACGGAGGCCACCCCCGGCTCGCGTTCGCCGATCGACTGGGCCCAGCCGCGGCGCCGTACCCCGCTGAGCGCGGTGGCGGTGAAGCGGGCGCCCTGCAGACCGCGGTGGAGGCGCTCCGGCTCCTCCCAGGCGAGCAGGACCTGGGCCGCGGATCCGACCTTCATCGGAAGGGCGAGGCCGACCGGAACGGTGTCGCGCAGGCCGAAGAGGCGCTCGACCGCCGCCACGCAGATCCGCACCTCGCCCTGCCGGCGGTAGAGCTGGGCGGTCTCGCCGGTGACGTCGCGCAGGTGGGTGAGGACCGAGCCGGCCGCGGTCAGCAGGCGGTCCTCACCGGCGGCGGCCGAGAGCTCGGCGAGTCGCGGGCCGAGGACGAACCGGCCCTGCAGGTCCCGGCCGAGCAAGCGGTGGTGCTCCAGCGCGACGGCGATCCGGTGGGCGGTCGGCCGCGCCAGGCCGGTGGCGTCCACGAGTCCGGCCAGGGTGGCCGGACCGGCCTCCAGGGTGCCGAGGATCGAGGTGATCTTGTCGAGCACGCCGACGCCGCTCGTGTTCTCCAGGTTCTCCATGGACGGGTACTCCAGTCTCGAATCCCGTGTGCCGTGGGTGGGTTCGGCTCACGGACGCTCCGGTGGGGTGGGGAGCGGGGTGGTCAGCGAGGACAGGCCTGCGAATGCAGCCGGTTGCCTGCGCCGGACACGAGACGGGTACGCGAAAGGGCCGGGGCGGGAAGCGCCCGGGCGAAGGACAGCACAGAGAGCACCGTGTCTCCTCATCTTTCCCGCGCCACGTTGGCGACAGGCCGGAGTTGGCACTGATCCCGGGCGGCACGGCGCGTACTTCGGACGCCGGTTCGACCGGGGAGTTGCCGGGGCTTCGTAGGGCCGGTCCCTCCACCCCTCTGGATGATTCGCGACGAACCATACAAGATTCCCCGGGCGCCCCGCCAAAACTTTCCCCACCCGCACAACCGGCGGCGATCAGCGCCGTCGCGGGCGGCCCGTCGGTTTCAGCGAGGCCGCCGTTGCACGACGTCGGCGAGCACCGTGGTCACCAGCTTGTTGACGGTCGCCTTCGTCGGCGGGTCCGGATCGCGGTCCGCGAACAGCAGGTGCCCGCCTCCGACCAGGGAGAGGGTGAGCGAGTCGATGTCGGCATCGGCTGCGATGCGGCCCAGGGCCCGTTCGTCCGTCAGGTAGGCGGAGACCGCCGTCGCGACCTGGGCGAGGACCGCGATGCCGCCACCGGGGGTGGCCTGCCGCAGCCGGGCGCGCAGCTCGTCCCGGAAGGTGATGAGCGGGATGATCGCCACCGGGACCGGTCCGAACAGGGTGATCAGCGCGCCGGTGAGGTTGTCGGCCACGGTGCCGGCGCCGACGGTCTCGCGCAGCGCCCGCGCCTGCGCCTCGAGCCGTGCGGCCCGGTCGAGCACGAGCTCGGTGAGGAAGGCGTCGAAATCGGTGAAGTGCCGGTGCAGCACGCCTTTGGCGCAGCCTGCCTCGTCGGTGACGGCCCGGCTGGTCAGCCCGTTCGGGCCGTCCCGCAGCAGCACGCGTTCGGCTGCGTCGAACAGTTGCTGGCGCGCGTCGCGAAGATGCACCCCGGTCGGCAACTCGCAGATCCTCTCGTGTACACGGACTCCGGTGCGCCCATTGGCAGGTGGGCGCTTGCCCACTAAAGTGAACGCATGCCCACTTTACCGCGGGAGCACCCCGACCCGGCGCGGCCGCACCAGGCCCGGCAGACCGCCGAATCGTTCGGCACGGACGCGCAACGCTACGACCAGGCCCGCCCCCGCTACCCCGATGACCTGGTGTCACGCATCGTCGCCGGAAGCCCGGGGCCCCACGTACTCGACGTCGGCTGCGGCACCGGCATCGCATCCCGCCAGTTCCAGGCCGCCGGCTGCACCGTGCTCGGCATCGACCCGGACGCCCGGATGGCCGACGCCGCGCGAGCCCACGGCCTGCGGGTCGAGGTGGCGACCTTCGAAGCCTGGGAGCCGGCCGGCCGAAGGTTCGACACGGTGATCGCCGCCCAGTCGTGGCACTGGGTGGACCCGGCCGTCGGCGCCCCGAAGGCGGCCAGGGTGCTGCGCCCCGGCGGGCGCCTGGCGATCTTCGGGCACGTCTTCGAACCGCCCGCCGAGGTGGCCGAGGCGTTCGCCGCGGCCTACCGGCGGGTCGCGCCCGACTCCCCGTTCAGCAGCCAGCCGGCCCGGCGTCCGCTGGAGACGTACCTGGCCGGTTACGCGAAGATCGCCGACGCGATCCGCGAGACCGGGCGGTTCGACGATCCGGAACAGTGGCGATTCGACTGGCAGCGGCCCTACACCCGCGAGCAGTGGCTGGACCTGCTCCCCACCACCGGCGCCCTCACCCGGCTCCGCCCCGATCAACTGGCCGAGACACTGGGCGCGGTCGGCCGAGCCATCGGCGCCCTGGGCGGCCGCTTCACCATGAACTACACCACCCTGGCGACCACCGCCGTACGCGCCGGCACTCCTTGAGGCGTCGCCGCGAACAGGCGCGCGGCTTTCCGGAGGGCGGCTCCAACTCGCCCGCAGCGCTCGCCCTTTGGGGGGCCGCAGCGCCGGCCCTTGCGGGCGGCGGCCGAGCCCCGGTCGGTACGGTCAGCGCCCTGGCGCCTCGCCGGCGGCGGAGCCACCCGCAGCACCGCGCCGACCGCAGTCGCCGACGCCCTGCTCCAACTCCTGGTCCAGGAGGACGCCCCTGCCATCAGCTCACCTCCCGCCCGAACCGGCGCTTGTAGGCCGACGGGGTGATGCCCGTCTCGCGACGCATGAGCGACCGCAGGTTGGCGGCCGTGCCCAGCCCGCTTCGCCGCGCGACGACCTCGAAACGGGACTCGCCCCGCTCGATCAGTCGGCAGGCCAGGGCGAGCCGCTCTCCCGTGAGCCACACCAACGGGGTCGTTCCCAGCTGCGCCCGGAAGCGGCGGTGCAGCGTCGCCGGGCTGACCGCCGCCCGCGCCGCGAGGTCGGACACCGTCAGCGGTTCGTCGAGCCGTTCCTGCGCCCAGGCCATGACGGGGGCGAGGGACTCGTCGGGGAGGTCGGGCATCGGACGCTCCACGAACTGCCGCTGCCCGCCGTCGCGGTGCGCCGCGAAGACCAGTCGCCGACTGACCGAGTTGGCGGCCTCGGCGCCGTGGTCGCGGCGGACCACGTGCAGCCCGAGGTCGAGTGCGGCGGCGCTTCCCGCAGCGGTCAGGATGTCACCGTCGTCCACGAACAGCACGTCCGACTCGAGGTGGACGGCGGGGAAGCGGGCACGGAAGGCATCCGCCCACTGCCAGTGGGCGGTGGCCCGGCGCCCGTCGAGGACTCCGGCCTCGGCCAGGGTGAAGGCGCCGCTGCAGAAGCCGATCAGGCGTGCACCGCGGGCGTGCGCCCGTCGGATGGTGTCGAGCACGGCGGGTCGGCGGGGCACGTCGACGTCGGGGCGGTTGGGGACGATCAACGTGTCCGCCGTTTCGGCCGCCTCCAGGCCGGCGACTCCGGTGAGCGTGAAGAATCCGTCGCGCATCGCGGTGCGGGGCTCGGGGGAGCAGAGCCTGAAGTCGTAGAGCTCGCGGCCGAGTTCCGGCCTGCGGAGGCCGAAGACCTCGGTAGCACAGCCGAGCTCGAACGGGTTCGAGTTCTCGTCCACGATCACGACGACCCGGTGGACGCCCGCCGGATGAGCCCGGTGCGAGGATTCTTTCGCCATGTGCAATTCCTAGCACTCACATCGACCCGACGAAACGACACAGGATGAGCCCATGACCAACCACCCCATCCCCCTGCACCAGGCTCTGGCCTCCTTCGATGCGCTGTGGAGCCCCCGCATCGTCACGCGCGTCAACGACTACGACGTCCGGATCGCCAAGGTCCAGGGCGAGCACGTCTGGCACGCCCACGACGACACCGACGAGTTCTTCCTGGTGCTCGACGGGGAGCTGCACATCTCCTTGCGCGAGCCCGGGGGCGAGCGCACGGTCCTGCTGCCCCAGGGGGCGGTCTTCACCGTCCCCGCGGGTACGGAGCACAAGCCGTACGCGCCGTCCGGCGCCGCGATCCTGATGTTCGAGCCGACCGGGACGCCGACCGTGGGCGACCGCCACGACGAGATCCCCGACCACGTGGACGCGACCACCGGGCACCCGCTCGACTGAGGTCGACACGCAGGCGGTGGAAGCCGCCGCCCCGGTGTCCGCCAGGAGGCCTTCGGCGCCGGAAGGGTGCGGCTGATCACTCCGGCGGAGGAGCTGCTGCGTGTCCCCGGGGTGGTTGGGGCGTTGTCACGGCGTGCGACGCCTCCACCCCCTGTTCACTGCCCTCGCCGTCCTCCTGACGGTGGCCGCCGCCCCGCCCGGTCGCGCCGCTGCCGCCGACCCGACGCGCACCCCCGGCACGCCCGCCTACACCGTCGAGCTGCGCAGCGACGCCACCGGTGCGCACTGGCGCGGCCACGAGCGGATCACCTTCGGCAACACCTCGCCCGAGCCGCTCCACGAGGTGTACCTGCGGCTCTGGGACAACTTCCGCGGCGGCTGCGCGCACCCGTCCGTCCGGGTGACCGGCCTGGGTGGTGCCCAGGGCGCCGACGACGTCCCGGACCACTACGAGGTCGGCTGCACCGCCCTGCGCGTCCCCCTGCCCCGCCCGCTGCCCCAAGGCGCCTCCGACACCGTCGAGTTCGACCTCACCGTCGACGTCCCGGACGGCATCGACCGCTTCGGCCGCGACGGCGCCTTCAGCTTCGTCGGCAACGCCCTGCCCGTCCTCGCCGTCCGCGACGGGACGGGCTGGCACCTCGACCCGTACAGCGAGCTCGGCGAGTCCTTCTTCGGCCTCAGCTCCGACTTCGCCGTCACCCTCGACCACCCGACCGACCTGCTGGTCCCCGCCACCGGCACCGCCGTGGACACCCCAGGCGAGCCGGGCCGTACGATCACCCGGATCGGCGCCCGCAAGGTCCGTGAATTCGCCTGGGCCGCCGGGCCGTTCAACCGCATCGAGGGCCGGTCCGCGGGCGGCGTCCGGATCGCCGTCTACTCGGTCGCCGACATCACCCCCGCGGACGCCCGGGCGATGCTGGACCTGTCCCTGCGGACCATCGATGACCACGCCGCCCGCTACGGGCCCTACCCGTACGGGGACCTCGCCACGGTGCTCGACAACCGCTTCGACTTCGCCGGTATGGAGTACCCGGGCTTCGTCCTGGACCGGATCCGGCCCTCCGCCGTGATCCACGAGCTGGCGCACCAGTGGTGGTACGGCATCGTCGGCGACGACCAGTACCGCGCGCCGTGGCTGGACGAGTCCTTCGCCGAGTACGCCATGGCCGTCGCCATGGGAGACACCGGCGAGGGCTGCACCGCCCGGACGCCCTGGCAGTCCGCGGACGAACGCCTCACCAACCCGATGAGCTACTGGGACACCCACCCGGACCGCTACGTGCCGGTCGTCTACGACCGCGGCTCCTGCGCCCTGCACGAACTGCGCCGCCTGATCGGCGCGGACACGATGGCTTCCCTGCTGCGCGACTACGCCCGCGCGCACTGGTACGGCGTCTCCACCACCGCCGAGTTCAAGGCCGCCGCCCAGGCCGCGACCTCCGTCGACCTCACCCCCTTCTGGCGCGAGCACCGCATCGACTGAGTCGCCCAGGAGTCCGACGGGGCCCGACGTGGCCCAACGTGGCCCGACGTGGCCCGACGGGGACGAGCACGGTCCGACGGGGACGGACACGGTCCGACGAACAGTGGTCAGATATTCGGTGGCCCGCCCCTCCCGCCCGCTCCTACAGTGTCCGCCGGATCAAGGACGTTCAGGGAGCCGGACATGCGTGTGCACTACCCCCGGACGCCGCATCTCCCCTGGTCACCGGGGGCTGCGGCGGACGACGTACGAACCGGGGACCTCTCCGGCCTGGCCGGGGCGGAGGTCGTCGTCACCGAGAAGCTGGACGGCGAGAACACCACGCTCTACGCCGACGGCCTGCACGCCCGCTCGCTGGACTCCGCCCACCATCCCTCCCGGGCCTGGGTGAAGGGCCTGCAGAGCCGGATCGGCCCCCGGATCCCGGCCGGCTGGCGGATCTGCGGCGAGAACCTGTTCGCCCGGCATTCCATCGCGTACACCGACCTCGACAGCTGGTTCCACGGCTTCTCGGTCTGGACGGACCGGGACCGCTGCCTGGACTGGGACGACACCGTCCGCTTCCTGCGCCGCCTCGGCATCCCGACCCCCCGGGTGCTGTGGCGCGGCCACTACGACGAACGGGCGCTGCGCGCCCTGCGGTTGGACTTGGAGCGGCAGGAGGGCTACGTCGTCCGGACGGTCCGCGGCTTCCCCCGGGCCGAGTTCGGCGAACGGATCGCCAAGTGGGTCCGCCCGCAACACGTCCGCACCGACACCCACTGGATGCACGCGGCCGTGGTGGAGAACGGTCTCGGCCCGAACGCCGCACTGTGGGACGTGCGTTCGGGCCAACTGCCGGAACTCCCGCTGCTGGCCGAGGCCTTGAGCATGCCCGAACTCGACTGCCCGACCGAGGAGTTGGCGGACGTGTCGGCGCGGCTGGACGAGCTCGGCCGCACCGGCGACGCCCGGTTGGCCGGCGTGCTCGCCACCGCCCTGCGCACCACCCACCGGAAGCCGCTCGCGCCCCAGCCCGCCCCCCAACTCACGCCCCAGTCGGCACCCCAGTCCGCACCCCAGCTCGCGCCGCGCCTGGCCGCCCGGCTCGGCCTGCCGCTGGCCCGCCGGGTCGCCGACCTGGTCGCACTCCACCCCGGCCTCCACCAGCCGTACCCGGACGAGGACCGCCGCGCCGGCCTGGTCCGGCTCGCCGCTGCCGCCGACCTCGGCGTGCTGCACGCGGTGGCCGCGACCGCCGCCCCCGGCCCCGCCGAACGCGAACAGGTCGCCTGGTCCGCCCTGCACGCCGAGGACGCCGGGCTGCTCGACGCCGACCCGCTGGCCTGGCTGCGCAGCGGCCTGCGCGAGGCCCTGGCCGACCTCGACCCCGACAGCGCCGACCGCTGCTGGGCGCAGGCCCGCGAGGCGTACGCGCTCGGCCGGATCACCACCGTCGAGGAGGCGGTCGCCGCCACCTGGCGCTGGCGCGACGCCCGCTTCCCCCGGCTGGTGCACCTGAGCGGCCCGTCCGGCAGCGGCAAGAGCACCTTCGCCGCCGCGCTGCCCGGCGTGCGCGCCCGGATCAGCCTGGACGACCTGCGCGCCGCCCGCGGCTCGCGCACCGACCAGCGCAACAACCCCGAGGTGCTGCGCACCGCGCTGGCCCGGCTGGACGCCGCCCTCGCCGACCCGGCCGCCACCGTGGTCTGGGACGCCACCTCGCTCAACCGCGAGCAGCGCTCCCACGTCCACGCCGTGGCCCGGCGCCGCGACGCCCTGGTCACCCAGGTGGTGCTGCTGGTCGACGAGCGGGAACTGCTGCGCCGCAACACCGTCCGCCCGCACCCGGTGCCGCCCGAGGTGCTCGCCGCCCAACTGCACCGCTACCGCCCGCCCCACCCCGGCCAGGCGCACCGCACCTGGTACGTCGGCCCGGGTGGCACGGTGGAGGACACGGCGGGCACGCTCGACTCCGAGGAGGACTGATGCGCCCCATCGAACAGGTCTGCCAGCGCATCCGCTGGGACGCCCGCTTCGACCCGGCCCGGTTCACCCTGGGCGTGCGCCAGCGCGACGACCGCACCAAGCGCGTCCCGCTGGAGGCCTTCGCCGCCTCCGGCGAGGTCCCCTGGCACCGGGTCCGCTGGGTCGAGGCCGACGGCGTCGTGGTGTGGGACCGCACCACCGGCGTGGACGTCCTGGACACCACCGAGGCCGGGCGCCGCACCGCGCCGCGCCACCTGCCCTCGCCCTTCTTCACCGCCGCCACCCCGTACGCCTGGCGGCCGGACGGCGGCTGGCAGCCGTACGAGGCCCGCACCGGCACGACGGGCCCGGACTCCCTGCGCGTGGTCACCTGGAACACCCTGTGGGACCGCTACGACGCCGAACGGATCGCCACCGCCCGCCGCCGACCGCTGCTGCTCACCGAGCTGGAGGCCGCCGACGCCGACGTCATCGCACTCCAGGAGGTGGAGCCGGCCCTGCTCGCCCAGCTGCTCGCCGCCCCCTGGGTCCGCGACGGCTACACCCTCGGCGGTGACCCGTCCGGCGGCGACGTCGCCGAGTACGGCCTGCTGCTGCTCAGCCGCCTCCCCGTGCTCGAGGCCGGACGCCAGGTGCTCGGCCCGCACAAGGCCGTCACCGCCGTCACCGTCCAGGCCTCCGACGGACCGCTGACCGTCGCCGCCGTCCACCTGAGCAGCGACCACTCGACCGACGGCCCCGCCCGCCGCCAGGCCGAACTCGCCCTTCTGGCCGAGGGATTGGCCGCCGTCGAGGGCGAACTGCTGCTGCTCGGGGACTTCAACGACGCCCGCTCCGGCCCGGCCGGCCCCGCCGCCGCCCTCGGCCTGCGGGACGCCTGGACCCAGGTGCACGGCCCGGCCGACGACACCCCCACCTTCGACCCGACCGTCAACCCGCTCGCCGCCGTCTCCTCACTCACCGGCCGGCCCGGCCGACTCGACCGCGTCCTGCACCGCTGCGAGCGCGCCCGCGTCACCGGAGCCGCCCTGCTCGGCGACCGGCCCGGCCCCGACGGCCTGCACCCCTCCGACCACTACGGCGTGGCCGTCGACCTCGCCCTCGGCGAGGCCTCCTCCCCGGAGACGCTCGACACCGCACCCACCCCCCGGACCGCCGTCGCCTGGCTGCCGCCCGAGGAACTGTGGCCCCCGATCCAGCAGTTGCGCGCCGCCTACGACCCGCAGCTGCGCCGCTGGCCCCCGCACGTCAACCTGCTCTTCGGCTTCGTCCCGGAGTCCGAGTTCGACCGCGCGCTGCCGCTGCTCGGCACGGCCGCCGCCGAGGTCGCCCCGTTCACCGCCCGGCTGGACGGCGTGCACACCTTCGGCCACCGCGAGGACGCCACCATCTGGCTCGACCCGGCCGCCGCCGCGCCCGAGCCCTGGGCGGCGCTGCGGCACGCCCTCGAACGCCGCTTCCCCCGCTGCCGGGGCCGCGCCGCGGGCTACACCCCGCACCTGAGCCTCGGGCGCAGCGCCGACCCGCAGCGGGTGGCCGCCGACTGCACGGCCCGGCTGAGCGGGATGGACGCCCGGGTGGGCGAGCTGGTGGTGCTCTCCCGGCGGGGTGACGAGCCGATGCACCCGCGCGCGGTGGTCACGCTGGGGACGGGCGAGGTGCGGGCGGTGTCGGCGGAACCGGTGCTGTCGCTGCGTCCCGAGTCGCCCGAACGCACCGCCGCTGCCGTCGAGTTGGCCCGGCGGATCGCCTCCGCACTGCCGGAGGGCGTCGTCCACACGGTCGGCTCGCGGCGGCTGGGCTGTCAGCTGGACGGCGGCGACCTGGACCTGGTGGCCGCCCTGCCCGGCCCGGCCGACCTGCCCGGGGTGCTGGCCCGGGTGGCGGAAGCCGTACCGCAGGCCCGGCGGGTCCGCGAGGTGCGCGGCGCCCGGGTGCCGGGGCTGCGGCTGGAGGCGGACGGGCTGACCGTCGACCTGGTGGTGGTGTTCACCGGCGCGCTCGATCCGGCCCAAGCGGTGCCCCAGCGGGCCGAGTCGGGCGAGGCTGCGGCGATCGCGCTGAGCGCCGTGACGGACGCCGAGGCGATCCTGTCGGCACTCGGGAACCGGCACGCCCGCTTCGTCCGACTGGCCCGACAGGTCAAGGCCTGGGCCCGGGCACGCGGCCTGGACGGCGCACCGTTCGGCCAACTGCCCTCGCTGGCCTGGTCGGTGCTCGCCGCCCGGACCGTCCTCGACGCGTCCGACGCCGACGAGGACGACGACCTGTTCCAGCGCTTCACCGAAACCTGGGCCTCCTGGGACTGGCGCCAACCCGTCGCCCTCGATCCAGAGTTCACGGCCGAGTTCACCGGGTTCAGCGAGTTCACCGACCGAAGCCCCGCCCCGCTGACCGTCCTCACCCCCTCCGCACCCGTCCGCAGCTGCACCTCCCAGGTCGGCCCGGACACCCGCGACCTGCTCACCGAGGAGCTCTACCGCGCCTGGGAACTCACCACCGCGAGCCCCGACCCCTGGCCCGCCCTGCTCACCCAGCCCCCGCTGCACCGGCGGCACGCCGCCTGGGCCGTCATCAGCGCCGACCAGCAGTCCGCCGGCCCCGTCCGCGGCCGCCTGCGCTCCCTGCTCACCGCCCTGGAGGAAGCCGGCGCCACCCACCTCCACGCCTGGCCCCACCCCTACCGGACCGGCGACGGCCGGATCCACTTCCCGATAGGCCTCGGCCCCGCCCCACTCCCCCGCGCCCAGCTCACCCCCATCGCCACCAGCTGGTCCCGCGGGCTGCCCGACGTCCACGTCAACTACGCCGAGTGCGGCGCCGTCCCGACCCTCACCCGCTGACAGCGCCTCCAAACCGTGTTGCGAGTCCTGCGGCACGACAGTTGACACCTCATCATCCGCTAGATCCGAAAATTTTATTGCGCAGTTTTCATTGCGCAACTTTCCCTTCGAACCTACCGTGGAGGCATGCCCGAAACCCCCCGGCCAGAGCGGATCACCGACCTCTCCCGCCTCAAGGCGTTCACCAACCCCCTGCGCATGCAGCTCTACCGCCTGCTCTACGCGGCCGGTACCGCCACCGCCTCCCAGCTCGCCGAACAGGTCGACCAGGCACCGTCCCTGATCAGCTACCACCTGCGCAAGCTCGCCGAGCTCGGTTTCGTCACCGAGGCGACCGCACAGAGCACCGACGGGCGGGAGCGGTGGTGGCAGGTCTCCTCCGAGGAGGGCTGGGGCTTCCGCGAGTCGGACCTCGCCGGTACACCCGAGGGCGCGGCCGCGGTCGGCGCGGTCACCCGCGGCCTGGTCGACAGCCGCGCCGCCCAGTACCGCACCTACCTGGACCAGGGCGCCACCTGGGGCCCGGAGTGGACCGACGCGGCCTTCACCTCCGAGTGGCTGCTCGACCTCACGCCTGCCGAACTCGCCGAACTGAACGATGAGTTGCAGGCCGTGGGCCGCCGCTGGCGGAAGCGCGGCAAGGCGGCCAAGACGGCCGGCCAGACCGAGAACCGCGAGCACGTGTCCGTCCACCTGTACGGCTTCCCGTTCCGCCCCTGACGCATCCCGCCGACCCACAGGAGCCCCGCCCCATGGCCACATTGGAGACGACCACCTCCTTACGCCCCGCCGTCCCCGCGCACCGCGACGCCAACGTCCTGCGCTGGCTCACCGCCTACACCGCCTCCCTGGTCGGCGACACCGTCTACTTCCTCGCCCTCGGCTGGTCCGTTCAGAAGACCGCCGGCCCCACCGAGGTCGGCCTGGTGATGGCCGCGGGTGCGCTGCCCCGGGCGGTGCTGATGCTCGGCGGCGGGGTGGTCGCCGACCGCCTCGACCCCCGCCGGGTGATCCTCGGCAGCGACACCCTGCGCTGCCTGCTCATCCTCTCCGTCGCCGCCGCCGTCGCCCTGACCACGCCCGCCTTATGGCTGCTGGTCGCGGTCGCCCTGGTCTTCGGCGCCGTGGACGCCCTGTTCGTCCCCGCCGTCGGCGCCCTCCCGCCCCGGATCACCAGCCCCGACCAGCTCGCCCGCGTCACCGGCCTGCGCTCCCTCGCGATGCGCCTCAGCCAGATCGCCGGCCCGCCGATCGGCGGCCTGGCCATGGGCCTCGGCGGTCCGGCCGTCGCCTTCACCGTCGCGGGCGGACTGTTCGCCCTGTCGCTGCCCCTGCTGCTGTCCGTCCGGATCCGGCCCCTGGATTCGCCCGACGACCAGACCATGCCCGATAACCAGGCCACGCCCGACGGACCCGGCACCGCCCGCGCCGAGTTGCTCGACGGCCTGCGCTACCTCCGCCGCCACCGCCTGCTCGGCCCGCTGGTCCTGGTCGGTGCCATCTGCGAACTCGGCCTCACCGGCACCCTCAACGTCGGCATGGTGCTCCTCAACGCCGAACGCGGCTGGGGCCCGTCCGGCCTCGGCCTGATCGTCGCCTGCTTCGGCGCGGGCGCCGCCGCCAGCGCCGCCCTGCTCGCCGTCGCCGGCTGGCTGCCCCGGGCCGGCCTCACCATGGCCACCACCCTGCTGCTCGGCAGCCTCGGCGCGGGTGCCATGGGCGTGGTCCCCGCCCTGTGGTCGGCCGCCGTGCTGGCCGCGTTCGTCGGACTGAGCGCTGGTGTCTTCGGCAGCCTGGACGGCGCCCTCATCCAGACCACCGCCGACCCCGCCTACCTCGGCCGGGCCACCTCCGTCGTGATGCTCACCACGGTCGGCCTCGCCCCGCTCAGCTACCCGCTGGTCGGCGCCGCCATCGGCGCCTGGGGCGCCGCCCCGGTGTTCCTCGGCTGCGGCGGCCTCTCCTGCCTCGGCGCCGCCTACGCCCTCGCCTCCCCGACGGTCCGGCGGGCCGAACTGCCCCGACGGTAGAGTCCCGCACCATGGGGGAGGAACTGGACGCGATCGACTGGGCGGCGCTGCGCCACAACCACGGCTCTGCGCGGGACGTACCCGGCCTGCTGCGCCGCTGTGCCGGGCCGGACCGGCAGGACGCCGCCGAAGCCGTCGGAAGACTGGACGCCGCGGTCTTCCACCAGGGCGGCTGGATCTGCTCCGCCGCCCCCGCCGCGCTCCCGTACCTGGTCGAACTGGCCGCCCGACCGGAGAGTCCGATCCGGCTGGACGTCCTGGAGCTGCTGACGAACCTCTGCGACACGGCCGCGCTCGTCGCGGAGGAACGGGTCGACCGGGCCTGGGGCCCGGCCTGGGAGCGCGCACTGCCCGAGCTCCTGCGGCTGCTCGCCGATCCGGACCCCGCGATCCGCCGCGTCGTCGCGGACACCCTCGGCCGGTGCGCCAGCCCGGGAGAGCTCACCCTGCCGGCCCTGCTCACGTGCTGGGACGCCGAACAGGACCCGGGCACCCGACTCGACCTCGTCCTCGCGCTCGGACACGCCGCAGGACAGCAGCCGACCGGTCACCGGGGCGCCGAGACCCTCGCCCTCCTGCACGGACTGCTGGACGACCCCGAGCCCCAGCTCCGGCTGGCCGCCGTCCACGCCCTCGCCCCGACCGACCCCGGACTCGCGCCCCGGCACCTCGACGTCGTCCTGGAGGCGCTCCGCGACCCGAGCGTGGAGCTGTGGCGGCAGACCAGCGCGGCAGGCTGCGGGGTCTTCGGAATGCAGTCCTGGACGGCCGACTTCTACCCGGGCCCGTCGCCCTCGTACGCCCTCGGGCTGCTGGCCGACCACCCCGACCCGGAGCAGCGCGCCAGCGCGCTGTCCGTGGCCGGCGCGCTGCTCTCCCACCGGCGCTCGCCAACACCCCTGCTACTGCCGGACATCGCCGCCCGGCTGGCCGACCCGGTGCCCGAAGTGCGCTACCGCGCCGCCGAGTTGCTGGCCTGCCTCGGCCCAGCCGCGGCGGACCACCGCGACGCGGTGGCCGAACTCCTGGACGACCCCGGGACGTTCCGGAGCTACGGAACCGTCGCCGACGCGGCCGTGTGGGCGCTCGCCCGGATGGGCGACCCGCGCTGCGTTCCCGCCCTCGTCGACCGGCTCACCGGCCCCCGGCTCGGCTTCGACAGCTCCTCCAGCCGCCACTCCCGGCTCGGCAACTCGCACTGGCCCCATCTCCCCGCCCTCCACGAACGGCTGATCCCACTGCGGGAGCACGCCGAGGAGCTCGTCCCCGCGATCGGCGTCCGGCTGCGCGCCGACCACCCGCTGCTGGTCCGCTCCCTCTGCGAGGTGCTCGCCGCCTGGGGCCCGGTCGCGGAGGCCGCGCTGCCGGACCTGCTCGCCCTGCTCGACGGCGAGTCCACCTGGACGCACGCCGCGACCGCGCTGGCGGGCATCGGCCCCGCCGGCAACGCGGCGCACGACGCCCTGCGCTCCCGCGCCGCCGCCGGCGGGCGCGACGCCGCTCTGGCCGCCTGGTCCGCCTACCGGGTAGGCGGCGAGCCCGGCCCCGCCCTCGCCCTCCTGGGCCCGGCCGCCACCGAGGGCCGGTTCCCGGCCCCGGCCCTGCGCCGCCTCGCCGACCTCGGCCCGTACGCCGCCCCGTACGCGGACCGCCTGCGCGAACTGACGGCCGACCCCGACCACTGGACCAGCGTCGAGGCCGCCCACGCCCTGTGGTCCGCCACCGGCGACGCCGACACCACCGTCCCGGCCCTGCTCGCCGTCTGCCGCCCCCTCCTCCAGGGCAGCTACCTCCCGGCAATGCTCGCCGCCGTCCGCCACCTCGCCCGCATCGGCCCGGCCGCCCACCCCGCCGTCACCGTCCTCGCCGAGGCCCTCCCCCGCGACGAACGCCTCACCACCTCCACCGGCTGGCCCGCCTTCGTCGAGGACGACACCGTCCGCGCCGCCATCACCGACCTGCTCGCCCCCGCGCACCGTGGACCAGCCCACTGACCGTCAGCTGTCCGGTCCGCGCGGTCATGTGGCCATCCAGCGAACTCTCCCGCACCGCTCGCCACGGCTACGCCCCCAGCCTCCGGCCGGCCTCCGTGAGCGCCAGCACGCCCGTCCCGCGCACCGGTGTCGTCGGCCCGATCGACCTGGGGTCGAGGCTCAACTCACCCGCCAGCCCGGGGCCAGCTCGAGCAGCTCCCACTCCCACTCGTCCGCCTGTTCCTCGGAGTCCACCCGCCCCGCCGCCAGCGCGGGCAGCCCCGACTCGGCCACGCCGCCGCTGCTCGTAGGCCAGTGACGCACCCAGCTCCAGGTGGCTCACCTCCTCACCCGGAACACGCCGAACCGCGGTACGACCACACCCCGTTCGGCGGCCAGGACCGCCGAGCCGTCGTTCTGCGCGCCGTACCAGTACGCCTGGGCCCGCCCGCAGCGGGCGCTCAACCGCTCCCAGGCGAGCAGGACGTCCGCCGCCCGCTCGTCCGCTACATCCGCTACATCCGGTACGTCCCGCACGTCCGGCACGTCCGCGCCACGGTCCTCCCCCGCGACGACCGCCTCAGCACGTCTCAGCGGCCGCCGGAGATCCGCCCAGGCCACCGGCTGCGAATTGGCCTGCGACACGATCCGCGTCCCGCACTACCCTCGGCCTGACCATCGATCAACGGAGAACCGCCATGCACCCCGACCTCGCCGCCGACCTCGAGCAGTTGCCCGCCCTCCTGGAGGAGGCCCGGCAGCGGGCGGTCGGTTTCCTCGCCGGACTCGACGAGCGGCCGGTGATCCCGCCGCAGGCGGACCGGCCGACGCCGGCGGGGGCGTTGCACGAGGAGGGCGGGGGTCTGCGGGCGGCCCTGGCGGAGTTCGCCGAGCGCTGGGAGCCGAGGCTGTCGGCCAGTGCCGGGCCGCGCTACTTCGGATTCGTGACGGGCGGGGCCACCCCGGCCGCGCTGGTGGGCGACTGGCTGACCGCGACCGCCGACCAGAACTCCAACTCCTCCCTCGACCCGGCCGGTCAGCACCTGGAACGGGAGACCATCGGCTGGCTGCGCGAGCTCTTCGGGCTCTCCGCCGCGCACAGCGGCACCCTCGTCAGCGGCGCCACCATGTCCAACACGGTCGGCCTGGCGATCGCCCGGGAGTGGCTGGGCGAGCGGCTCGGGGTGGACGTGGCCGAGGACGGGGTGGCCGCTCTGGGCCGGGTGCGGGTGCTGTCGGGCAGTGCGCACTCGAGCGTGTCCAAGGCGCTGTCCGTGCTGGGCCTCGGCCGTACGGCACTGACGACCGTCCCCGCCCTGCCCGGCCGGGAGGCCGTGGACGTGGCCGCGCTGGAGCGGGCGCTCGCCGAGGCCGACGGCCCGTGCGTCGTGGTCGCCAACGCGGGCACCGTGAACACCGTCGACTTCGACGACCTGCGCGCGATCGCCGAGCTGCGGGAGCGGTACGGCTTCTGGCTGCACGTCGACGCCGCCTTCGGCGCCTTCGCGGCCCTCTCGCCGGAGCACGCCGAGCTGGTGGCCGGACTGGACCTGGCCGACTCGGTCTGCGTCGACCTGCACAAGTGGCTCAACGTGCCCTACGACAGCGCCGTGCAGTTCACCCGCCGTCGCGACCTCCAGGCCCGGGTCTTCCAGAACGCCGCCGCCTACCTCGGCCCGATCGGCGACCACCCCGACCTGGTGCACCTCACCCCGGAGAACTCGCACCGCCTGCGCGCCCTGGCCGCCTGGTTCACCCTGCGCGCCTACGGCCGGGCCGGCCACCGGGAGATCGTGGAGCGCTGCATCGCCGGCGCCCACGCGCTCGGCGAGGCGATCGGCACCATCGACGGCCTGCGACTGCTCGCCCCGGTCCGCCTCAACGTGGTCTGCTTCACCCTCGCCGAGGACCCGACCCCCGAGCGCCTCGCCGCCCTCGCCACCGAGCTCTCCGACGAGGCCTTCCTCACTCCCACCCGCTACGCCGGCCGGCCCGCCCTGCGCGCCGCGTTCAGCAACTGGCGCACCACGGAGGCGGATGTGCGACGGACGGCCGAGGCGCTCGCCGGGGCCGTCCACAAGCTCGAGACCGCCTGACGCGCAGGAGGTTCGGGCGGTCACCGGCCGGTCCGGGCCGGTGACCGCCCGACCCGTGCCGTCCGCGACCGCTCACGGATGCGCCCGTCCCCGTACACGCCGCCCGCCGAATCCGACAGGCTCGCCAGCCCCGGACGGCGGCCGCCACCGGCGGTTCCGCGGATTCCCGCCTTTCGGGGCCAACAGGTGCAACACGCCCGTCGGGACTTGACCTTCACACCGGTGTGAAGCCCGATGATTGCTCCATGACCGCCACTGCTCACGACCCGTACGCCCTGCTCGCGCAGAGCCGCCTCGGCGTCCTCGCCACCATCAAGGCGGACGGACGTCCCCAGCTCTCCCCGATCATGCCGTTCTACGACCGCGAGGCGAACGTCATCCTGATCTCCACCACGGAGGGGCGGGCGAAGACCGCGAACCTGCGCCGGGACCCGCGGGTCAGCCTGGAGGTGACCGGGCCGGACGGGCGGTCCTGGGCCACCGCCGAGGGCGTCGCCACCCTCACCGGTCCGGGTACCGACCCGAACGGGCCCGAGGTCGAGGCGCTGGTGGACTACTACCGCCGGGCCGCCGGGGAGCACCCGGACTGGACGGAGTACCGCGAGACGATGGTCGCCGACCGCCGGGTGCTGCTCACCATTCCGGTCGACCACGTGTACGGCGCCAGGATCTGACCGGCCGTCCGGCCACCGGCACGGGGGTCCGGTGGCCGGACGCGGGCGCCGCGTCAGGCACTTCGCGGAAACCCTCACGGAAATCCTCACGGAAACCCTCGTAGGACCCCTTCGCAGGTCAGCCCAGGATCGCCGTGACCACCGTGGCGTCCAGCTCCTCCTCGCGGCTCACCGCCGCCGCCAGACCCGCCGCCCGCGCCACCGCCAGCGCGCCGGCCGCCTGCCGCTCGCTGGTCTCGAACAGCAGCGCCCCGCCGGCCACCAGCCACCGCGGCGCCGCCGCGGCCACCCGGCGCAACACGTCCAGCCCGTCCGCCCCGCCGTCCAGCGCGGGCCGCGCCTCGTGCAGCCGGGCCTCGGGCGGCAGCAGCTCGAGGTCGCCGGTCGGTACGTACGGGACGTTGGCGATCAGCACCTCCACCCGGCCGCGCAGCGCTTCGGGCAGGGCGGCGAACAGGTCGCCCTCGAAGAGCAGCGCGCCCGTTCCGGCCAGGTTCCGGCGGGCGCAGCGGACGGCCACCGGGTCGACGTCGGCGGCGTACAGCTCGATCGGGTGGCCGGCTGTCGCCGCGACGGCGGCGCCGAGCGCACCGCTGCCGCAGCACAGGTCGACCACCAGCGCACCGGGGCCGGCGAGTCGGGCGGCCTCGGCGGCCAGGAACTCGCTGCGCCGACGCGGGACGAACACGCCGGGGTCGACGGCGATCCGCAGACCGGCGAACTCGGCCCAGCCGACGACGTGTTCGAGCGGGCGGCCCTGGGCGCGGGCCCGGACCATGGCGGCCAGTTCGGCGGTGGTGGCGGCGGTGCTGAGCAGGATCCGTGCCTCGTCCTCGGCGAACACGCAACCGGCGGCGCGCAGTCGGGAGACGACCGAGGAACGGAGAGCAGCGGAGGTGAAGACGCGCAAGGGGACCCCTTGGGGAGGACGGGAGGAGAACGGAGGACTTCCGTCAGGGCTCCCGCCAGGGCCGACGCCGCGTCGGTGCGCCCGCGCTACGCGCGCGGTGCGCCCGCACGGCCGCGCTCCGGGAGCACCCGCTCGGACATACCGGTAATGGGTCTCACCTCCCTGGCTCGTGGTCGTGTTCAGCGTCGGTCACCCTACCGCACCCGCGCGCCTGCTCGAGCTGCGGGCGCAGCTGGCGGCTCGTCGGCACCCGGCTCAGCCGAGGAAGTCGGCCACCAGGACGGCGAACTCCTCCGGGGTGCTGATCGGCACCCCGAGCTCCTCCGCCTTGGTGCGCTTGGAGCCCGCCTTCTCACCCGCGACCAGCAGGCTGGTGCGCTTGGACACCGAGGAGGAGGCCTTGCCGCCCGCGCGCTCGATCAGCTCGTTCATCTCGTTGCGGGAGAGTTCGGCCAGCACGCCGGTCATGCTGCCGGTCACCACGACGCTCTGCCCCGCCAGCGGACCGGCCGCCGCGCTCCCTTCCGTGGCAGCCGCGGCAGCCCCGGCCGGTGCCGCCGCGACGGCCGGCTCGGACACCTGCGTCCCCACCCCCTGCGCCACCAGCCGGTCCAACAGCCCTGCCACTTCGGCGAGTTCGGCGACGATCACGGCCGCCTTCTCCACCCCGATGCCGTCCACGCCGGCCAGCGCCTCGGCGTCGGCGGCCCGGATCGCGGCCATGCTGCCGAAATGGGCCGTGATCCGGCGCGACATCGTCCGCCCGGTGCCCCGGATGCCGAGGGCGCAGAAGACCCGGTTCAGCGGACGGGTGCGGGCGGTCTCGATGGCGGCGAGCAGGTTGTCGGCGCTGGTGTCGCCCATCCGCTCCAGGGTGAGCAGCTGGTCCCTGGTCAGGGTGAACAGGTCGGCGAGGTCGGCGACCAGCCCGGACTCGACCAGCTGGACGGCCCGGGTGCCGCCGAGCCCCTCGATGTCGAGCTGGTCGCGCCCGGCCGCGTAGATCACCGAGGCGACGGCCTGGCAGCCCCGGCCGCGCACGCAGCGCCAGCGCTGCTCCGCGCGGTCGATGGCGTCGCCGCAGCGCGGGCAGACCTCGGGGAAGACGATCGACTGCTCGGCTCCGGTGCGCTCGTCGACCAGCGGCGCCTCCACTCGCGGGATGACGTCCCCGGCACGGTAGACGAAGACCTGGTCGCCGATCATCAGTCCGCGGCGCTCGATGTCGGCGGGGTTGTGCAGGGTCGCGTAGGTGACGGTGACGCCGTCGATCACCACTGGGTCGAGCACGGCGCGGGGCGCGATGATGCCGGTGCGGCCGACGTTCCACTCCACGCCGAGCAGCCGGGTGACCTTGTGCTGGGCCTGCAGCTTGCGGGCCACCGCCCAGCGCGGCGCCCGGGAGCCGGAGCCGGCCGCCTCCTGGTCGGCGACCGCGTCCGCCTTGACCACCACGCCGTCGATCCCGAACGGCAGCGCGGCGCGCATTGCGGCGATCTCCTCGATCCGCTACTCGGCCTCGGTGAGGGTGGCGCAGCGCAGGGGCGCGGCCGGAGTGCTGGCGGCGGTGTTGGCGCCGAGTTCGGCGAGGCGGGTGAGCAGTTCGGCGTGGCCGAGGCCGGGCAGGCCGTGGGCGTCGTAGCCGAAGAAGGTGAGCTCGACCCGGTAGGGACGGTCCTTGGCCCGCAGGGTGCCGGCGGCGCCGCTGCGCGGGTGGGCGAAGGGGGTGGCGCCGTGGGCGGTGCGCACGGCGTTGGCCTGTTCGAACTGTGCATGGGTGAGCAGCACTTCGCCGCGCAGTTCGACGTCGAGCGGCTCGGCCAGCCGGGCGGGCAGGCCGAGCACGGCGTCGGCGGCGTGGGTGATGTCCTCCCCGGCCAGGCCGTCGCCCCGGGTGAGCACCTGGTGCAGGCGGCCCTCCCGGTAGCGGGCGGCGACGGCGAGGCCGTCCAGCTTGGGTTCGACGCACCAGGCGGCGACCGGGTGGCCGAGCCGGCGCTCCAGCCCGGCGGCCCAGGACTCCAGCTCCTCGGCGGAGAAGACGTTGTCGAGCGAGAGCATCGGCGTGCTGTGCGGGACGTCGCCGACGGCCGCGCCGCCGGCCACCTTGCCGGTGGGCGACTCGGGCAGCACCTGGTCGGGGTGCTCGCGCTCGTAGGCCTCGATCACCCGGACCAGGGCGTCGTACTCGTCGTCCCCGAGCGGGGTGGAGCCGTCGGCGTAGTAGGCTGCGGCGGCCCGTACGGCGGTGGCGACGGTGTCGGCGTAGGCCTCCGGGGAGGCGAGGGCGGCGGGGGTGGCCGTGGTGGCTGCGTCCTTCATAACGCCATCATGGCGAGCCGCACTGACATTCGACCCGCTCGCATTCGCCCCGCTCGCATTCGCCCCGCTCGCATTCGCCCCGCCCGCATTCGACCCACCCGCGGCGGGCGCGCCCGGCAGTCGGCGGATCGGCACCGCGCCCCGCGCACCCGTGCGGGTCGATACCTCGCCCCGCGCACGGGACGGTCAGCCCACGCCGATCCCGGCCGCGACCGCTTCCGCAGCGCCCCGCGGCTCCGTCGACGACTCCCCGCCGCCGCCCTCCGCCACCCGGGCCGCCGCGGCCTCGGCGACCACCCGGGCACCGCGGTCCGGGCCCATCTGGAGCGAGCCGAGCACGCCGGGCACCGCGACGCTCGGCATCAGGTGCTGGAACAGGCCGGACACCCGCCGCTCGAGGTCGGCCCGGCCGGAGAGCTTCTGCGACTGGATCTGCACACCCGTCCAGGCGGCGATGAACAGCCACGCGGTGTCGGCCGGGACGACGTGCGGTAGCAGTTCACCGCGCTCGCCGGCGGCGGCCAGCAGCGCCTCCATCCGGCTGATCCAGCCGGGGATCGCGCCGCCGCCGAAGTCGTCGAACACGTCCTGGCCGAGCGAGAGCCGGGCACCCGCGCTGAGCAGCGGGTCACGCGGCATCAGGTGCGCGATCACCATCCCGGTGTCCACGAACTCCTGGAGTTTGCAGCTCCGTTCCGGCACTCCGTCCTGGACGAACTGCTCCTCGACGACACCCTGCGCGAGATCCCGCTTCGAGGCGAAGTGGAAGTACACCGCACCGCGCGTCACGCCCGCCCGGGAGACCACCTCCCCGATGGTGGCGCCCTCGTAGCCGAACTCGTCGAAGACCGACGCCGCGGCCTCCAGGATCAGCCGACGCGTCCGGAGCGCCCTTTCCTGCCGTACCACCGCAACCACCCCGCCCTGTGCTCCGGAAGAGAAAACCAAATACCCCGTATCTTAGCGGCGGGCGGGCCACGGGCGACAAGGTGCTGTCGGGGCGTCAGCTCAAGCTGAACCTGCTCCCCCACCCCCTCTTTCTCATTCTGACGAACAGTCATCTCTCCACTAGGCGGTGGGCAGCCGGACCTCCCGGGCAGCCCGCCGACGAACACCACTGCCGTTCCGCCATCCTCAACCAGAAACCGAACGATCGGTTTCTTATTTACTGATCACATCGACCTCGAAACCACCCCTCGGGCGACTCCACAACCAAACGGTCGAGGACGCGAGGAGGGGAGTAGCGTTGCCCTGCTCGCCGCGGCCTCCTCCTGAACGCCGGAACACTTCGATTCCCGAGCCGCCCCCGAGCCCCCCGAAGTCCCTGGTGCCGGAAACCGTCAGATGTGCGGATTCAGCCGCTGGCGGACGATGTTGAGGACGTCGGGGGCCTGGGCCCAGTACATGACCTTGGGCGCGTCCTCGCCCGCCGAGTTGGCGGAGACGATGCCGGGTCCCTCGCGGTCGGTGTCGTTGGTGATGGTGAAGACCAGACGGCCCGAATCGCCGGGCGTGCAGGCCCAGTTCGCGTTCTAGCCCCCGACGCCGTACACCGCGTGGACCGAGCCGTCCTCCGGCGCACGGACTCGCGGGGCCGCCCCGCCCCGCGTCCGCCCCACGGATCGGCTCCCCGCCCGGCCGTCATGGCAGCACGGCCACCGCCTCCACCTCCACCAACTGGTCCGAGTAGCCGAGGACCGCGACGCCGAGCAGTGTGCTGGGGGCGTCGTGCTCCCCCAGGTACTCCCGGTACACGTTCCACACCTTCACCAGGTCCGCCTGATCGCTGGAGGCCACGTACACGGTGGTCCGGGCGATGTCCGTGAGCCCCGCGCCGGCATCCTCCAGCACGGTCATCAGATTGCGCATCACCTGGTGCGCCTGCGCCTCGTAGTCACCGACGGCGACCGTGCGCCCGTCCTCGTCCAGCGGGCAGGCACCGGCGAGCCAGAGCGAGCGGGCCGGCGCGTCGACGACCGCCGCGTAGGCGTAGTCGACGGCCTGGGTCAGCCGCGTGCTGCGGACCAGCTTGACGGCGCTGCTCATGAGGACCTCCGGGGGGTGCAACCGAACGTTCGCGCTCATCGTTGGCCCCTCACGAACGACCGTCAAACCGTTTTCCGGCGAACTCCCGCCCCCGCCAAGGCCCGTGTGCCCACGATTCACCGTTGCGGGTGATGGCGGACGGAGCCTCCGGACCGCAATCCTGGTGCCCGCCCACGCCAATGGCGCGACCGCCACCGCCACCAACGCCGCCACCAGCCCCCGGGAGTCGACCGATGGAGCCCCAACCGCCCGACCGCGACCAGGCCTCCGGAGTCGGACGCCGCCGCGTGCTCGGCCTCGCCCTCGGCGCAGGCCTCGTCCCGGCCCTGGCTCCCGCGGCCCAACCCGCCCACGCCGCACGGCCGTCCGAACCCGCCGCGACCCTGGGACACCGGGTCGCCGCCGTCGCCGCCGCGCAGATCGGCGTCCCGTACGCCTGGGGCGGCGGCGACCGGCTGGGCCCGGGCCTCGGCTTCTGCGACGCGGACAACGGCTACCTCAACGGCGTCTGCCTGGGCGAGAGCACGGTCGGCTTCGACTGCAGCGGCCTGTCCCTCTACTGCTGGTACCGCGCCAGCCACGGCACCGTCGAGCTCGGGCACTACACCGTCGCCCAGTTCAACCGCAGCGCGCCGGTCGAACGCGACGCCCTCGCCCCCGGCGACCTGCTGTTCTTCTCCCGCCCCGACGCCCCGCTGCACCACGTCGGCATCTACGCGGGCGACGGCGCGATGATCCACGCCGAACGGACCGGCACGCTGGTCGCGCGGGTCGAGAAGGTGCTCGATGTCCCGCGTTGGGCAGGCGAGTTCGCGGGCGGCCGCCGCCCCGGGCCGCCGACCGCCTGAGCTCAGACGGCGCCCCGCCGCACCGCCATCCCCTCGTTCACCCGCCGCAGCAGCTCCTGCAGCACCCGCCGCTCCCCCTGGTCCAGCGGCGCCAGCACCTCGTCCTGCACCGCCCGGGCCCGCGCCTCCAGTTCGGCCAGCAGCGCCCGCCCGGCGGCGGTGACGGAGACCGAGACCCGTCGCCGGTCCGTCGCGTCCCGGCCGCGCTCGACGTACCCGGCCGCGCCCAGCTGGTCGGCGACCTTCGCGAGGTCGCTCGGGTCGATGCCCAGCCGCTGCACCAGGTCCCGCTGCGCCTGCGGCCCGAAGTCGGCCAGCGCCGCGAGCACCGCCATGTCCCAGAGCCGCAGGCCGCGTTCGGCCAGCTGGTCGGCGAGCCGGGCGCGCGCGGTGCGGCCGATCCGGGCGAGCAGGAAGGTGCTGAGGTCCAGCAGGGTCGGCGGCAGTCCGCCGGACGGGTCGGGGGTCTCGGAGGCCATGGCGCCATTCTAGGGTCCATCCCTATAGTGGGTGCTGACCCACTGTTTTCGACCCAGGAGTTCGACCGTGGACGCCCTCTACCCGCGCCTGCTCGTCACCCGCTTCGCCGAGTGCTTCGGCTTCTACCGCGCAGTCCTCCCCGCGCTCACCGGCGCCACCCTGGTCAAGGGCGCGCCCGAGGGCCCCTACGCCAACTGGGACGTCGACGAGCAGGCCGTCCTGGTGCTCTACGACCGCACCGCGATGGCCACCGCCCTGGGCACCACCGGACTGCCCGCCCGGCCCACCGCCCCCGTCCAGGACGCCGCGATGCTGGTCTTCCGGGTCGACGACGTGGACAAGGCGCTCGCCCTCTGCCTCGAACACGGCGGCGTCCTCGCCGCCCCGGCCACCGACCGCCCGGAGTGGGGCCCCACCCTGCGCAGCGCCCATCTGCGCGACCCCGAGGGGCACTTGATCGAGCTGCAGTCGTACTGACCCCGGAAGCTCCGTGCGCAGGCGCGGCCGCCGCAGGCGCACTCCCCGCCGGCCGACGACGCCCGGGGTACGGGCAGTGGGCGGAGCCCGGCCGAGCCCGCCGGGGCGGCGGCCACCGCCCCGGCGAGGGCGAGGCAGGGCGGTGAGGACGGGAGCGACGAACCTGCGCGGCCTACGCATGGGTACCTCCGGAACCATGGGAACAGCGGCGGCCGTGGACTCGGCCGCCGCGCTCCCGACGGGCGGCCGCGGCCCCCGGCACCGCCGACACGCCGTGCACCGCACCAGTCGTACGCATGCCCCCGGTTCACCGGCCGGGCGCGTCCCGCCACAGCTCGGCGCTGCAGCCCGCGACCAGCGCGCCGATCCGCGACCACGCCTCCTCGGCCGGCATCGGCTCCAGCCGGCGGCCGTCCCGCACCCGCAGCGCGACCCGGTCGTCCACGGCCTCCTTGGCGCCGATCACCGCCTGGTAGGGCACCAGCCGGGCCTCCCGGATCCGGGCGCCGAGGCTGCCGTGCTCGGGCCCGGCGACCTCGGCCCGCAGCCCGAGGTCCAGGCAGCGCTGCCGCAGCCGCTCGGCCTGCGGCAGCTCGGCGTCGGAGATCGGCAGCAGCACCACCTGGACGGGTGCGAGCCAGGCCGGGAACGCCCCGCCGTACAACTCGATCAGGTGGGCGACCACCCGCTCGACGCTGCCGATCACGCTGCGGTGCACCATCACCGGGCGGTGCTTGGCGCCGTCCGGGCCGATGTAGTGCAGGCTGAAGCGCTCGGGCTGGTGGAAGTCGATCTGCACGGTGGAGAGGGTGAACTCGCGCCCGGCGCCGTCGGCGATCTGCACGTCGATCTTGGGACCGTAGAACGCGGCCTCGCCCTCGGCCGCCTCGAAGGGCACTCCGGAGCGCTCCAGCACGTCGGTCAGCAGCGCGGTGGCGCGCCGCCAGAGCCCGGGATCGGCCACGTACTTGCCGCCCTCGCCGGGCAGCGAGAGCCGGTAGCGGACCGGCACGACGCCGAGCGCGCGGTGCGCCTCGCGGATCAACTCCAGTGCGGCGACGGCCTCGTCGGCGGCCTGCTCGGGGGTGCAGAAGACGTGGGCGTCGTTCAGCTGGATCGCCCGGACCCTGGTCAGCCCGCCCAGCACGCCGGATAGCTCGGAACGGTACATTCCGCCCAACTCGGCCATCCGCAAGGGCAGTTCCCGGTAGCTGTGGGGGCGGGAGCGGAAGATCACCGCGTGGTGCGGACACAGGCTCGGGCGCAGCACCATCTCCTCCGAGCCCAGCTCCATGGGTGGGAACATGTCGTCGCGGTAGTGGTCCCAGTGGCCGGAGATCTCGTACAGCTCGCGCTTGCCGAGCACCGGCGAGTAGACGTGGCGGTAGCCGGCCCGACGCTCGCGGCCGCGGATGAACTCCTCCAGGGTGTGCCGGATCGCGGCGCCGTCGGGCAGCCAGTAGGGCAGGCCGGAGCCCATCAGCGGGTCGGTGTCGAACAGGTCGAGTTCGCGGCCGAGCTTGCGGTGGTCGTGCGCGGGCCGATCGTTCACGGGCTGGTCGTTCACGGGCTGGTCGTTCATGGACTGGTCGTTCATGGACTGGTCGTTCATGAGGGTGGTCTCCACTCGGGATCCGCGGGCGAGTGGAGCCGGGAACGACGAAGCCCCGGGGCACTCGCCCCGGGGCTTCGGACTTGGTCAGCAGTCAGCGCGCCGGGACTCTCTCCGGCGTCGTCGTGACGAGTGCAGCGCGCTTCATGCGTTCCACGGTAGCAGGTCCTCGCCGCCCGTGTTGATCTTCATGGGCAAGGTCACAGCAGAACGACGCAGCCGCGCTCGGCGAGCGCGTCCCGCACCCGGTCCGGCACCTGGACGTCGTTCCACCGCAGGTCGAGCTTCTCCAGCGCGGGCAGCACGGCCGGGTCGGCCAGCCAGTCCGGCAGTCCGGAGATGTCGTTGCCGCGCAGGTCGATGCGGCGCAGCCGCGGGAGCCGGGCGAGGACGGCGGGGAACTCGGCGAGGGCGTTCTCCCGCAGTTCCAGCTCGCGCAGTTCGGACAGCAGCCCGAAGGAGGCCGGCAGGGCGGTCAACCGGTTGCCGCGCAGCCAGAGTTCGCGCAGCTCGCCGAGGGCGCCGATCGACTCCGGCAGCGCGGTGAGCCGGTTGTGCTGGGCGCGCAGTTCGACCAGCTCGGCCATCTTCCCGATGCTGGACGGGAGTTCGGAGATCCGGTTCTCGCCAACGTTGAGGTAGCGCAGCCGGGTGAGCCGCCCGATCGAGTCCGGCAGGGCGGTCAGCTGGTTGTCGTGCAGGTAGAGGAAGTCCCGGAGCCAGGTGAGCGCGGTCAGTTCGGCGGGCACCTCGGCGAACAGGTTGTGGCCCAGGTCGAGGGTGCGGAGCCTGAGCAACCGGCTGATGCCGGGCGGGAGTTCGGAGAGCGCGCCCTCGGCGAGGATGAGCACGGTCAGGTCGTCGCGATCCCACACCGTGGTGAGCACCTCGCCGGCCGCCGGACCGAGCGGCTGCCGCCACAGGTTGAGCGTCATGTCTGTCACGCCCGCCATTCTCCGTCACCGCCACCCCGTGGCCCCCACCCACGCGCGCCCCCGGCGTGCGCTCCCACCACCGTAGGCACTACGCCGAACGGGGGAGCCGACCGGCCCGCGATCCGAGATCCACCGGGAGGGACCCACCGGCCAACGCCCGCCCGGTCCGCCCTACATCCCCGGAGTCGGGCGGACCGGGTGCTTGCTCATGATCGACACCCGGTTGAAGGAGTTGATGGTGATCGCCACCCAGACCGCCGCCGAGATCTCCTCCTCGGTCAGCGCCTCGCGCGCGAGCGCGTAGGCGGCGTGCTGCGCGGCGGCGTCCGACGGGTTCGTGGTCGCCTCCGCCAACGCCAGCGCGGCCCGCTCCCGCGCGGTGAACAGCTCGGTGTCCCGCCAGGCCGGGAGCACGCCCAGCCGCTGGGTGGTCTCGCCCTCGCGCAGCGCGGCCCGGGTGTGCACGTTCAGGCAGTAGGCGCAGCCGTTGATCTGCGAGACCCGCAGATTGACCAGCTCCACCAGCCGCCGGTCCAGCCCGGCCTCCGCCGCGCCCGCCCGCGCCACCTCGGCGGCCGCGAGCAGCGCCTTGTAGGCCTTGGGGCTCTGCTTGTCGATGAACACCCGCCGATCCGCCGGGACCACCGTCACGTCACTCACCTGAACTCCTCGACTCCCACGGACACCATCGGCGCGCTGCCGGTCGGCGCGCTGCCGTGCCATAATAGTTGAATCTAGAACTACATGGAAGCGACATCCGCCATGGGAGGGCCCACAGCCATGAGCACCGCCGAGACCGAGCCGCACCTCACCGCCCAGCCGCAGGACCCGTACGTCGAGGTGCTGTCCGCCCGGGACGTCCCGCTCGGCGGACCGCGTGCGATGACCGTACGCCGCACCCTCCCGCACCGCTCCCGCCGGCTGATCGGCGCCTGGTGCTTCGTCGACCACTACGGCCCCGACGACGTCGCCCGGACCGGCGGCATGGATGTCGCCCCGCACCCCCACACCGGCCTGCAGACCGTCAGCTGGCTCTTCACCGGCGAGATCGAGCACCGGGACAGCCTCGGCGTCCACGCCTTCGTCCGCCCCGGCGAGCTCAACCTGATGACCTCCGGCCACGGCATCTGCCACTCGGAGGTCTCCACCCCCGCGACCACGGTGCTGCACGGCGTCCAGCTCTGGGTCGCCCTGCCCGACGAACACCGCGACACCGCACGGGACTTCCACCACCACGCACCCGAGCCGGTCGCCCTGGACGGCGGCGAGGCCCGGGTCTTCCTCGGCACCCTGGCCGGCCGCACCTCCCCCGTGCCGACCTTCACCCCACTCCTCGGCGCCGAACTCACCCTCCACCCGCACGCCACCGTCATCCTCACCGTCGACCCCGCCTTCGAACACGGCGTCCTGGTCGACCGCGGCGAGGTACGCCTCGCCGACACCGCCACCGTCCTCCACCACGGCGACCTCGGCTACCTCTCCCCCGGTCCCAGCACCCTGGCCGTCACCAACACCACCGACGCCCCCGCCCGCCTCATCCTCCTCGGCGGCACGCCCTTCGAGGAGCAGATCGTCATGTGGTGGAACTTCATCGGCCGGTCGAACGAAGACATTACACGAGCCCGCGAAGACTGGATGGCCTCCGAGAACCCCGACCGATTCGGCGGAGTCCAGGGCTATCCGGGCGACCGCTTGCCTGCCCCGGAGCTTCCCGCCATCCCCCTGAAACCGCGCGGACGCGCGCGCTGACCTGGGTGTTTGCCGATCGGGGGTGCGGCGGTCGGGTCCACCGCACCCCCGAGCCCGAGCCCCCTTACGCCCACCCCGAAGCGGCCCTGTCGGCACCCGCCTCCGCCCTCGACGCATGACACGGTTCGACCATCTGTGACAGCGCCTGCCAGGACCAATGCTGACCCAATGCTGACTTTACTGACGCTCCGTCAGGCCTTTCAGGACGGTCCACGTCACGCACTCGCGGAGCCTGGGGAAGTCGCCACCACGGCGCCCAGCCCGGATCGTCGATTCGGTGCCGACCGCACTGCCGCGACGTTGCCCCGTGCCAGGACTCGCAGTCCTTCCGGTTCGCAATGTTCGACGGCTCATACCCGCAGCGGCAGCACACCCGGAGGGTGCCGCTGTGAGGGCCTGCGGACACCCCGGCACGCCCCTCGCCAGTTGCCGAAGGACGGTCACCACCCCGGAGGGCATGCCGGAGGAGACAGCCACCATGCGCCTCGACATCTACGAAGAACCCACACCGCCGTCAGCCAGATCATCGACGCCACCGCCCGCAACATCGACGACTACGCCGCCGGCCGCACCAACGAAACCCTCTCATCCGCAGGTCCAGACCCCACGAGGGCCCGGACCTCGTAGCGTGGACTCGGACGACCGACCGGCCGGCCCTGGCGACAGGACCCCTGTCCCACAGACCGAAACACCAAAACGGCCCGGAAACCTACCACTCTCCGAGAACCACTTGACCCCCAGCGGTCGAAAGGGCGTCCGACCGGCGTTCACCAGTCCGAATCCCGCAGGTCAGGGCCTATCTCGTCCATCGGGCATGGCGCCTGATGACACATCATGACACCCAGTCCGTGAGAGGCGCGTGAGAGGCAGCGAGCGAGGGGGAGTTCGGGAGTGATTTGCCTCACGCCCCCATGATGTCGCGACCAGCGCCCTCGGGCGCCTCATTCCGTTCCCGACCCCGGCGTGGCCACCAGCCGAACCCAGCCAAACGATCCGCAGTATTCACACCCCGTGAATTAATGCTCATCAGTCGATAATTCCTTTCACCCGGAGTGTCACTCGGATTAGGAATCGCTTCTGATGGTGCCGAGCGCAGCAGCGATCCTTCGTCTCCGGGGCAGAGCGTCCGCCATGCGAACCGCCTTTGGGGATACTGCTTGGACGAGATTTGCCCTCTATCGGGGATGCGGAGCGGCCGTCGAGGAGAAGCGTTCGGCAATCATAAACCTGGCAGGGATACTCGAGGAGCAGCGCGACCTCATTCGTGGCGAGCTCGGAAAGCCTGACGACGGCGCTCTCTTCCAGATCGCCAACAGGTTCGAGATCCGTCACCGTGACGCCTCTCCGCAAGATGATTATGATCCGGTGTTCCTTGACTGGATCTTCTGGTGGTACCTGGCCACGGTGGAACTCGCCACGGTTCTCCAGCAGCAGTGGCCAGGAGTGTGACTGCCGGTGTGACTCCAGGGCGGACGAGGCACGTGCACCGCGTAAAGGGCCCGTGTCGGCCAACCCGTCGATCCTCGGCGTCCTGCCGATGTGGCCTCGGATGCCGGAGCCATAGAGCAGGATGGGCGCTACAGCTCATCTCTGGCGAGGGAGGCGCCTTCCCGACCGGGTCTTCGCGTTCGACGAGTTCGATCCGCTCGGCATCCGTCCCACGGTCGGGTCGTGCCGGGCCGAGCAGGTCCCGTCCGAGTGGCATCCCCCGACTTACTTCGGGTCACAGGATCGGGCCGGGCCGGTGGCTGGGTCTCGCGGCCCAGGCCGTGCCTGGGCGGCATGCGTGCGACATACCTTGTCAAGCGGACTTGACGGTGGGGAACTTGTCGCCGCCGAGGACCCATCGACCGTGGCGCATCACGGCGACCAGGTCGCAGCTGTCGGAGTCGAGTACGACCAGGTCGGCGAGCTTGCCGGTCTCCAGCGAGCCGATCGAGTCGGAGAGGCCGAGCAGCCGGGCCGGGGTAGCGCAGAGCGACTCGACGGCCTGCGGGAGTGTCAACCTGGCGGCGGTGACCGCTCTTCGGAGCACCTGGTCGAGGGTGAGGGTGGAGCCGGCGATGGAGCTGCCGTCTGGGAGCATGGCGACGCCGTCCTTGACCCGGACCTGGAGGGGGCCGAGGGGGTAGAGGCCGTCGCCCATGCCGGCGGCGCCCATGGCGTCGGTGATGAGGGCGACGCGGGTGGGGCCGGCGGTCCGGTAGGCGAGGTCGAGGACGGACGGGTGCAGGTGCACGCCGTCGTTGATGAGTTCGACGGTGACCCGCTCGTCTTCGAGAAGGGCGACGATCGGGCCGGGCGCGCGGTGGGCGATGCCGGGCATGGCGTTGAAGAGGTGAGTGGCGACGCTGGCGCCGGCCTCGACGGCTTCGAGGGTGGTCGCGTAGTCGGAGTCGGTGTGGCCGACGGCGGCGATGACGCCGAGGTCGGCGAGCATGCGCACCGAGTCGAGGCCGCCGGGGAGTTCGGGGGCGAGGGTGACCATCTTGGCGTGGCCGCGGGCCGCGTCGACGAGCTTGCGGACGAGGGCCGGGTCGGGGTCGCGGAGCAGGTCGGGGCGGTGGGCGCCGCAGCGGCCCGGGGAGATGAAGGGGCCCTCGAAGTGGATGCCGGCCAGGACGCCGTCCTCGACGAGTTCGGAGAGGACGGCGGCCTGGCGGGCGAGGTCGTCGATCTCGCCGGTGACGGTGGAGGCCATCGTGGTGGTGGTGCCGTGTTCGAGGTGGGTGCGGGCGGCGCGCAGGGCCTCCTCGGCGATGCCGGAGGCGTAGGAGGCGCCGCCGCCGCCATGAACGTGCAGGTCCACGAAGCCGGGCACCACGGTGTAGCCGGTCAGGTCCAGGTCGCCCGGCTCGCTCTCGCCGCTCGTGATGGCGGCGATCCGGTCGCCCTCGACGGCCAGGCGGCCACCCTCGATGACGCCGCCGGGCAGGATCAGACAGGCACTGGCCAGGGTCATGCGATCCGTGACGATCACGACCTCTTCCGTTCCCTGCCGCGAGCAGATGGCCGTCTGGACGTGCGATTGCGCCTGTATATCTTCATAGGTCCAGGAAAAGTAGTGTGTGCGCCGATTGTTGACAATGGAAAGGCCGTGCACCGGACCGGTCCAGGAGAGCTGCGCCACCTACGACGTGATGGAGGCGCGTACCGGACCACGCGTTCCTGCGCAGCAGCGGCGCGCGGACCGTCGCGTTCGCGCCCGGTCCGGCTCCAGGGACGGGCGCGCCACTCGGCAGCCGTCCTTGCATGAGCCGGGAGGTTTGACGCCGCATCAGCTACGCCTGTTCTTCCCGTCAGGAGGCGAGCGGCGGGCAACTCCGGGTCGGAGCCCGCAGCACGCCGAGGAGGCGGGTGACCTCGGCCGCCATCGCGGTGCGGCCGGCGCCGAGGTAGCGGCGGGTGTCCACCAGGCGGGGGTCGGCGGTGAGGGCCTCGCGGACGGTGGTGGTGAGCACCTGGTTGAGGTGGGTGGCGATGTTGACCTTGGTCATGCCGTGGTCGACGGCGGCGGTGAGGTGGCGGTCGGCGACGCCGGAGGAGCCGTGCAGTACGAGCGGCACGGTGACGGCGGCGCGCAGGGCGGCGATCAGGTCGAAGTCGAGCACGGCGTCCCGGCTCAGCATGGCGTGGGACGTGCCGACGGCGACGGCGAGTGCGTCGACGCCGGTGGCGGCGGTAAAGGCGGCGGCCTCCGCGGGGTCGGTTCGCGCGCCGGGGGCGTGGACGCCGTCCTTGCCTCCGACCTCGCCGAGCTCCGCCTCCACCCACACCCCGGCGTCGTGGCAGTAGCCGACGATCTCGGCTGTGGTCCGCACGTTCTCGGCGTACTCCAGGACGGAGGCGTCGAACATGACCGAGGTGAAGCCGATTTCGACGGCCTGGTGGACCAGCTCGACGGAGGTCGCGTGGTCCAGGTGGAGGGCGACGGGCACATCGGCCTTTCGGGCGACTGCCAGAACGGCGGCGCCGATCGGGCCGAGCGCGCCGTGGTAGCGGACGGCGTTCTCGCTCAGCTGGAGGATCACGGGGGATCCGGCAGCCTCGGCGCCGGCGACGATGGCCTGGGCGTGTTCGAGCTGGATGACGTTGAACGCGCCGACGCCGCAGCCTGCGGCAACGGCGGTGGCGACGATCTCGCCGGTTCCGGTCAGGGGCATGGAGATTCTCCTTGACGGGTGGTGAGGCGTTGGACGGTCACTTCGCCGAGCAGGCGGCGGTGGACCTCGGCGTCGAAGTCGCCGGCCAGCGGGGCCGCGACGGCGGCGGTGGACAGGGCCACCGCCTGGATGAGCCGGTCGGGCCACGGGTTGCCGGTGATCAGGCCAAGGGCGAGGGCCGCGACGGCCGCATCGCCGGCACCGGTCGGATTACCTGCGATTGCCTGCGGCGGGCGGGCGTGCCAACTGCCTTGCGGGGTCGTGGCGATCAGGCCGTCGGACCCGAGGGAGGCGACCACCGACTGCGCGCCGGCGGCCCGCAGCGCCTCGGCACCGGCACGGGGGTCGGTACTCCCGCTCGCGGCGGCGAGTTCATGGACGTTGGGCTTGATGATCGCGGGTGCCTCGGCGAGACCTTCACGCAGGGCCTCGCCGTCGGCGTCGAGGATGGCGGGCACGCGATGGGCGTGCGCGAGCCGGGTCAGGACGGCGTACGTGTCGGTGGGCATGCCGCCGGGCAGGCTGCCGGAGAGCACGACGGCCGAGGCGCGGGCGAGCAGCCGATCGTAAAGGTCGAGGAAGCCCGCCCACTCGGTTGCCGAGACCACCGGCCCGGGTTCCAGCAGGATGGTCGTGTCGCCCTCGGCTTCGTCGACGACGGCGACCGTGCGGCGGGTCTCGGCCGCGATCCGCACGAGCCGATCGGTCAACCCGGCTGCCGCGAGGTCACGGCGCACGGCCTCCCCGACGGGTCCGCCGGCAAGGCCGGTGACGACCGTCTCCTGACCGAGGGCGTGCAGGACGCGAGAGACGTTGACGCCCTTGCCGCCGGCCCGCGCGGCTGTCCCGCGGACCCGGTTGCTCGCATGTGGTCGCAACCGGTCCAACCGGTAGGTGACATCCAGTGCTGCATTGAGCGTGACGGTGAGGATCATCCGGCCCTCCTGGCGGCCCGTCGCCGTGGTGGCTGTCCGGCCGATGTGGCTCCGGCCGCCCGTTGCAGGTCCTGGGCGAGCAGGGCGGCTCCGAGGCAGCCGGCCTGGTGACCGAGTGAGGCAGGGACGATCCTCGGTCCACTCTGGAATGTGAGTCGCTTGGCGATAGCGGCCTTCAGGGCATCGAAGTAGGGCTTGCCGGCCCTCGCCAGGCCACCTCCGACGACGACGGCCTGGGGGTCGTAGAGGGTGATCCCGGCGGTCAGTCCGTCGGCAAGCGCGTCGACGGCGTCGCACCAGATCTCGGCTGCCGCTGCGTCCCCGGCCTGGGCGCGCTCGTGGACGTCCTTGGCGCTGACTCCGTCCTCGCCGGTGGCGTGGCGGTAACGGCGGGCGATGGCGGAGGCGGAGGCGAGGGTCTCCAGGCAGCCCCGGCTTCCGCAGGGACAGGGTTCGCCGTCGGGCCGCACCACCAGGTGGCCGAGTTCGCCGGCCGCCCCGTGCGCGCCGGCGAGTGCCTGTCCGTTGTGCATGACAGCGGCCGCGATACCGGTGCCGACCGGGACGAACAGGAACGAGTCGCAGCCTCGGCCCGCGCCGAGTCTGGCCTCGGCGAGAGCGCCGGCCCGGACGTCGTGTCCGAACGCGACCGGTACACCGAGCTCTTCGGCCAGCCACTGCCGTACCGGTATCCGGCGCCAGCCGAGGTTAACGGCGCAGACGGCCACGCCTGACGGTTCGTCGACGATTCCTGGGACGACGATGCCTGCCGCTGCGGGCCGGTACCGCTCGGCGAGGTCGGAGGCACAGGTGAGCAGCGTGTCGATGACCGCGTCCGGGCCGCGTTCGGCGCGGGTGGGGCGGCGCTCGGTGTGGATCAGGGAGCCGTCCGCCGCCATCACGCCGGCCTTGAGCTGGGTGCCGCCGAGGTCGAGAGCGAGGACGGGGGCATCACCGCGAGCCCGGCCGCGCTCGACAGCGTCCCCGGTGCCCTCGCCGCGCTCGACAGCGTCCCCGGTGCCCTCGCCGCGCTCGACAGCGTCCCCGGTGCCCTCGCTGCGCTCGGTCATGGCTGAGCCAGGATGATCGATCGGGTGAGATTGCGCGGCTGGTCGGGGTCGAGGCCCTCGCTCTCGGCGAGTTCGACGGCCAGCCGCTGGGCGCGGATCAGATCGGCCAGCGGATCCAGCGGGGAGACCGCGGCTACGGCACCGGTCGCGACGACCTGGTCCAGCAGGCCGGCCGGAGGCTCGCCGAAGAACCAGACGACGCTGCCGGGCCCGGTGACGCTGATCGGGCCGTGCCGGTACTCCATCGCCGGGTAGGACTCGGTCCAGGCGCTGGAGGCCTCGCGGAGCTTGAGCGCGGCCTCGTTGGCCAGGCCTACCGTCCAGCCGGTGCCGAGGAAGGTGAACTGGCGGGCCTCGACGGCACCGTGGGGCAGTCCGGCGAGCACGGCCTGCGCGGCCTGCTCCGGCAGGTCGGTCGGCACGAGGCCCAGGTGGGCGCGGAGCAGCACCAGGGCTGTGGTGGCGAAGCGGGTCTGCACCACTGACTTCTCGTCGGCGAACTCCAGGTCGACGACGGTGTCGGCGGCCGAGCTGACCGGGGTCGCGAGATCGCCCGTGATCGCGGTCGTGGGGATGCCCGCCGAGCGGGCCTCGCCGAGGGCGGTCAGCACCTCGGTCGTGTTGCCGGACCTGGTGATGGCCACCACTCGGTCGTAGCGGCGGTTCGCCGGGAACTCGGAGGCGGCGAAGGGATCGGTCTCCCCGAGGCCGGCGGCCTCCCGCAGGGCCGCGTACGCCTGGGCGATGTACAGCGAGGTGCCGCAGCCGAGAACGGCCACGCGCTCTCCGGGCTCGGGGAGGCCAGGCGGAGTGAGCTCCATGGCCTGGCGCCAGCACTCCGGCTGGCTGGCGATCTCGTGGGCTACATGGCTCATGGCGTCTCTCCCGAATCAGATCATGTGATCGAACTTGATCTGGTTATACTCCTATCAATCAGAAATGAGCAATACTGATCAGGTGGTGATCCCGTGTCGCAGTGCGAGAGGAGTGGCGACGGTACGGCGGCTCGGCAGGCGCGCCTTCGCGAGGGTCGGCGCGTCCGGCGGTATCTCGATCCCGGCCAGGGTGCGCCGGACGAGTTGGGTGTCCCCTTGGCCTTCCTCCGCATCGACGTGCACCGCGCCTGACCACAGACCGGGCCGGATTGGTCAACCGGCACTCGCGGAGTCGTCGAGCACGACCTGTCCGGCTGCCGACCGTGCTGAGGGCCCCGACGTGGGACGGTGCGGTGCTGACCCGCCGAGCGGGTGCGCAGGTCAGTCCGGGACCGGCGCGAGCTTCGACCGAGCGGCTCCGCAGGAGTCACGGACGGTGATCGTCGGCCGGAGCAGGACCTGCCGACGAGGGTCCTCCGGGTGTTCCAGCCGGTTCAGCAGCACCGCGGCCGCGGTGCGGCCCAACAGGTGTTTGGGCGGCGCCACGGCAGTGAGCGGGATCTCGGCGATGTCGGCGATCTCGTCGTCGTAGGCGATCAGGGCCAGGTCATCCGGAACACGCAGCCTGGCCCGACGGGCGGCGGCCTCCAGGAGGGCCGCCTGCCGGTCCCCGAAGCAGACCGCAGCAGTGGCACCTGCCTGGTGCAGCCCGGCCAGGCAACGGTCGGCCGCGGCAGGGCTCCACTCCTCCAGTGCGGCCCCGAACTCGGTGCCCGGAAGGCCGAGTTCGCGGACGGCCTGGTGGAAACCCCGTCTCACCGGCTCGGTGGTCGGGCTGTCGAGCCGCAGCACCAGGCCGATGGTCCGGTGGCCGAGCCGGGCCAGGTGGCGGACGGCGTCGTAGCCACCGGCCTCGTGGTGGGTGCAGACGCTCTCGGTGGCGTCCCCGAGGCTCGTTCCCCTCCGTTCCACCAGGACCGCCGGTACCGGAAGTCCGGCCAGCCGGGTCAGATAGGCCTCGGGAGTCTCCGGCCCGGCCAGGGTGGGCGCGAGGAGCAGACCCTCGGCGCCCGCGTCGAGCATGTCGGCGACGGCTCTGATCTCCCGGGCCTGGTCATAGCTCGAACAGGCGATCACAAGCCGCGCACCCGCCGCCGCGAGCTCCTCCTCAATGCCCTCCAGGACACGGGGGTAGTAGAAGGCGGTGTCGGGAACGATGACGCCGATCAGGGTGGAGCGGGCCCTGCCCGCCTTCGGAGCGAGGACATAGGTGCCCGAGCCCTGGCGGCGTACCACCAGCTCCTCGGCGACCAGCTCGGCGACGGCGCGGCGGACGGTGCTCACGGAGGCCCCGTGCGCCCTGGCGAGCTCCTGCTCGGTCGGCAGCCGACTGCCCGGCGGCCAGAGGCCCTCGCCGATCTCCCGGCGCAGGCGGCCCGCGAGCATGCGGAACTTCAGTTCTCTGGCCTCCGGGGCCGTGGCCTCCACCGGTCGGCGAGCCGATCCGGTCATGCGCACTCCCCTGTCCATTACGTGTCGGACGCCTACGCGACTGCGGGTGCCGCTCCTGCCGGGATCTTCCGGGAGTTCGCGAGGCGGTGCCTCGCCGTCGGACGGCACTCGCCCTGGCCAGGCCTTCCGGCTACGGGGCCAGTCGCCTACTGTGTGCTCGATCAGCACCTGAGCAAGTGATACTTAAGTGGTCAGGACGGCGCACCATCTTGCCTCGGTGTGCCAGGCGAGGGGAAGGGAAGCCATGACCATCACTGCGGAGGAGCGGCGGGCTCGGATCCTGGAGGCCGTCCGCGAGCTGGGCACGGTGCGGGTGATGGATCTGGCGGCCCGGATCGGCACCGCCCCGGTCACCGTGCGCCGGGATGTGGCGGCTCTCGCCGAGGCCGGCCTCCTGCGCCGCTCGCACGGCGCCGTCTCGCTCCCCCACGACACCTCGTCCCCCGGCCAGGAGGGCCGCGATCGGGTGATCGGCATGCTGGTGCCCACGATCGGCTCGTACTTCGACGAGATCATCGACGGGGCCCGCTCCGCAGCTTCCGGGGCCGGAGCCAGGCTGGTCCTCGGCATCGCCTCGTACGAGTCGGCGGACGACCGCGCCCAGGCGGAACAGCTGCTGGACGCCGGGCTCGACGGCCTGCTGCTGAGCCCCAACTGGAGCCCGGGTACCGGTCCCGCCGACACGGCCTGGGTGCACGACCTGCCGGTGCCCGCCGTCCTCGTCGAGCGCCTCGCGCCTGCGAACAGCGCCGCCGCCGAGCTGGACTCGGTCGGCTCGGACCACCGGCACGGCGTTCTGCTGGCCCTGCGGCACCTGCACTCGCTCGGGCACGAGTCCGTGGCGCTGGCCGCCCGGCTCGACTCCTGGACGGCCGGCCAGGTGAGAGCGGGCTACGAGGAGGGCGTCCGGCTGCTCGGGCTCAAGCCGCAGCCGGTGATCGACATCAACCGCCCCGGAATCGAAACGGACATCCTCGCCACGCGGATCGCCGAGGCCGTCACCCGGGGCGTGCGGGCGTTCCTGGTCCACAACGACCAGGAGGCCATCCAGCTGGCGCCGCTGCTGCGCGCCCGCGGGCTGCGCGCGCCCGACGACCTGGCACTGATCTCGTACGACGACGTCTTCGCGGCGCTCGCCGCGCCGCCGCTGACCGCCGTCGCCCCGCCCAAGCGCGCGGTGGGCGCAGCGGCGGTCGAGCTGATGCTGCGCCGCATCGACAGTCCTGAACTGCCGGTCCACCACGTCCAGTTGCTGCCGGAGCTCAAAGTCCGGACGTCCTGCGGAGGCGCCGCCAACGGCCAGGCCGGCTGAGCACGCCTCCGCGCCCGGCGGTCCGTCAGCCGGACAGCCGGGACAGGAGGGCCGCCCCGGGCCCGAGCAGACCGTCGAGCGGCGCGGCCGACGGGAACCACGGCGCCTCGTACTCCCAGGACACCCAGCAGTCGGAGGGCAGCAGGCCCACGCACTCGGCGAGGGACAGCACGCCCGCGCCGAGCGGCAGCGGGGCGAGGTCGTCCGGGCCGGCGATGTCCTTGACCTGGACGTACCCGAGATGCGGCGCGAGGGCGGCGTAGGACTCCGCAGGCGACTCGCCCGCGAGGTACGTGTGCATCACGTCCCACAGCGCACCGACGGACGGGTGGCCCACCAGGTCCAGCACCCGGGCCACGTCCCGCCCGCCGCGGTGCGAGTCGTGGGTCTCCAGCAGGATCCGTACGCCCAGGGACCGCGCCGTGTCGGCCACGGCCGTGAGCCGGGCCGCCGCGCGCTCGTCGGCCTCGGCCGCCGGCCCGTCGCCGCCGCGTGTGAACACCCTGACGTTCCGGGCGCCGAGATCGGCGGCCAGGCGCAACTGCTCCAACAGCTCACCGATCGGCTCGGCATCGTCGCCGGGGGCCGCTACGCCGGTGTAGCCCGCGAGGGTCAGCGGCGTGGTGCCGGTGACGGCGAACGCCCAAGCGGCCGCCCTCCGTTCGGTGACGGTCAGCTCCGGGTGCACCGGCTCGCCGGGCGCGCAGCGCAGTTCCAGGCCGGCCCAGCCGTGCGTGGTCGCCAGTCGGAGGACGCCGGCGAGCGGGCGGCCCGGCACGCCGAGAGTGGAGAAGGCGAGACGCATGCCGCTCAGGCCTCCGGGTGGACGGTGGTGACGGTGACCTCGCCGGGCGCGAGGACGGCCTCGTGCTCGGCGCCATCCGGCCAGTGCACATGGATCCGGTTGCCGTCCACGTGCACGCGGAGCTCCCGGGAGGGCCCGGGCGCGGATCGGTCCAGCCTGGCCGCGCTGACGAACAGGGCGGTGTCGGCGCCGATGCTGCCGGTGAGCACCGGTACTGCGGCCGCCGGTCCGAACGCGGTGCCGCCGGGCAGCCGGGAGCAGCCTGCGGAGGCGAAGCCGTGGATGTTCTCCACGACGGAGGTCACCCGCACGCCCTCGGGGTCGGTGGCGGTCACCCGGGCACGCAGGCCGTCCGACTGCTTCTCCGTCGCGGCGCCGGCCGCCGCCCAGCCGCTGTGCCGGACCTCGGTGCCCGGTTCGGCGCCGCTGACGAGGTGCGCGTGGATCTCGTCGGCGCCGGCCGCGAGGACCAGGGAGGTGATGGTGACGCCGGGCAGTTCGCGGCCGCCGATGCGCGGGTGGTGCGTGGAGGCGGCCCAGCCGTCCCCGGCGCCGAGCGGTCGGATCCGGCCGCGCTCGCTGAGCTCGCCGTCGACCACCAGGCCGACGTGGTTGTCCGGGATGCAGTCGAAGGCCGGCCCGGTCGCGGTGGAGTGCGCGAGGCGGGCGTAGAGCGGGTTGTCGGGGAGCACTTGGTCGGCGGGCTGGTCGTCGCTGCCGTGGTTGTGCAGGCGGACCAGGCCGTCCGTCGCGGTGGACTGGATCAGCCACCCCGGCTGTGGGAGTGCGACGACCGCGTCCGCCGTCTCGGCCGGGCCCGGATCCTCGACTGCCGTCCACACCGGGTGGTCGGCGGGCAGCAGCAGGCCGAGGAAGCCCTTGCTCGCCCAGTACGGCGAGGCGGGGCCGGAGTACTCCTGGATCATGGGCGGGTACGGGCCGAACCAGCCGAGCGAGAGCAGGCCGTTGGTGTCGAGCGCCCCTCCGTCGACGAAGTGCCGCAGTGCTCCGGAGGCGAGGCGGCGGGTGGCGCCTGGCGACAGTGGGGTGTGCCCGGTGAGGGCGCCTGCCCAGAGCGGCGCCGCGGCCGCGAAGCGGTAGGCAAGGGAGCGGCCCTGGTGCATCGGGGCGCCGTCGGCGCCGAACGTGCGGGAGTAGCCGTCCAGGTATGCGGCGAGCCGGGGGCCGTAGGTGGCGAGCAGTCCCTGGTCGCCGCTCAGATGGGCGTGCAGGACGGGGTAGAGGTGGAAGGCCCAGCCGTTGTAGTGGTCGAAGGCGCGGGGGCGGCCGTCGGTGTACCAGCCGCCGCCGAGGTACCACTGCTCGATCCGCTCCAGCCCGCGGTCGACGGCGCTCTGGGCGGAGCCGTCGTGATCGAGCCCGGCCTCCACCAGGAACGCGCCCACCATCGCGGGGAAGAGCCACCAGTTGTTGTCGACCGGTGAGTGCTCCAGGCCTGGAGCGAGCCAGGCCCGGACCTGTTCGCGGGTCGCCTCGTCGAGGGTGTCCCAGAGCCATGGACGGGTGAGGCGCAGGCCGAGGGCGATGGAGGCGGCCTCGACCAGGGCCTGGCGCCGTTCGGCGATCAGCGGCCAGGAGATCAGGTCCCCGTCGGCGAGGTCGCCCTCGGTGGTCGGGGTCCGGGTGCCGGCGACGAGTCCCTCGGCGTACCTCCGCAGCACGCCGTCCGGGTCCTCGCCGCCCGCGCCGGCCACCCGGATGGCCGCGAGCAGGAAAGTCCTGGCGTAGCCCTCCAGAGCGTCGGAACGCCGCCCCGAGATGCTCGGCCGTTCGCCGGGGAGATCGAGGAGGGCGTGCTCCGGGCCCGCGAACCGCCCGGCGGCGGCCAGCAGACCGTCCGCGACGGCCTCCCAGTGAGCCCTGGTCCATCCTGTGTGCGGACTGAGTGTCCGGTCTTCGGGCGGAAGCGCGATCGAGGGCATGTGTTGTGCTCCTTGTCGGGGCGGGCTGGTCGAATCTAGAAACACCCAGATCATTGGTCAAGGCAGATCGACCGAATGATCAACCTCATCCCGCCAGTGATCCACCGAAGTTGAGGTGGCCAGCCAATTAGTGATCCAGGGAGCGGTCACAATCAGATCACATCGGATCATTTGATCCAATACTCTTGACTCTGATCGAAGCTGGTCGCAGGATAGCGACACCTCGCCGACCGTTGACCGTTCAATGCTCGGCACTCCCGGCACACTGCCCCCTCCTCAGGAGCCGAGCCATGTCGACCACCCCCACCACCGCCCGCTCGCGCAGAGCGCGCCTCGCCGCCGCCACCCTTGGCGCGCTCTCCCTCTCGCTCGTCGCGGCCTGCGGCAGCAGCGGTTCCAGCGACAGCACCGCGAGCTCCGGCCCGGTCACGATCACCTTCTGGGGATGGGCCAAGGGCACCCAGGACGTGGTCAACGCGTTCAACGCCTCGCACAAGGACGTCCAGGTCAACTTCCAGCAGATCCCGTCCGGCATCTCCGGCGGCTACGCGAAGATCTCGGACGCGGTCAAGGCCGGCAACGCCCCGGACCTGTTCAACGTCGAGTACGCGGCCCTGCCCGACTTCGTCAGCCAGGGCGCTGTCCAGGACATCACCAAGCTCGTCCCGGACAGCCTCAAGTCGAAGTACCTGCCGCAGTCCGTCGAGCTGACCACCCTCGCCGGGAAGAGCTGGGGTCTCCCGCTGGACGCCGCTCCGCAGGCGCTGTTCTACCGCAAGGACCTCTTCGACAAGGCCGGCATCAGCACCCCACCGAAGACCTGGGACGAGTACCGCGCCGACGCCGAGAAGCTGAAGCAGACCGACCCGAACACCCGCATCGGCACCTTCTTCCCCGACGACCCGGGCACCCTCGAAGCGCTGTCCTGGCAGAACGGCGCGCACTGGTTCGGTGCCGTCAACGGCGCCTGGAGCGTCAACGTGGGCTCCCCCGAGACCAAGCGCGTCGCCGACTACTGGCAGCAGCTGATCTCCGACGACCTGGTGCGCGTCCAGCCCTCGTTCAGCCAGCAGTGGACCGCCTCGCTGCAGAAGGGCGAGACCGCCGCGTACCTCGGCGCTGCCTGGGGCGGCGGCGTACTCCAGTCCACCCTGGCCAGCACCCCCGAGGCCACCGGGAAGTGGGCCGTCGCCCCGATCCCGTCCTGGGACGGCCAGCCCGCCGGCGGCATGCTCGGCGGCACCACCTTCGCCGTCTCCAAGGACAGCAAGAAGGCCAAGGCGGCCGTGGAGTTCGCGACCTGGGCCACCACCACGCCCGAGGGTATCCAGGCCCGGATCGCCTCCGGCACCTCCTCGCTGTTCCCCGCCGACCCGGAGCTGATCGCCACCGCCAAGGCGGCGTTCAAGACCGACTTCTACGGCGGCCAGGACATCTACTCTGTCTTCGTCGACGCCTCCAAGACCATCAAGCCCAACTGGCAATGGGGCCCGGCCATGAGCGTCACCAACAACACCATGAAGGACGCCTTCGCCAAGCTCGCGAGCGGCGGCACGGTCAGCGCGGCCGTCGACGCCTCCCAGCAGGCCACCGTCGCCGAGCTCAAGAACCGCGGACTCAAGGTCGCCCAGTGACGAATCGACCGGTGGCCACGCCGCGTGGCCGCACCACCGCCCCCTCCCGCGCCGTCACCGTCAGGCGGCGCGGGAGGATCGGGGCCCCCGCTCTCCTGCTCACCCCGTTCTTCCTCCTCTTCACCGCCGTGATGCTGTTCCCGATCGGTTACGCGGTCTACCTGAGCCTGTTCACCGAGCACCGCTCCGGCCTGGGCTTCGGCGACGCCGAGACGGTCTTCACCGGTCTCGGCAACTACGCCCGCGCGCTCGGCGACTCGGCCTACCGAGCCGGCTTCCTGACCATCGTCGAGTACTGCCTGCTCTACATCCCGGTCATGCTCGGCCTGTCGCTCCTGGTGGCCCTGCTGCTGGACTCCGTCCTCGCGCGGGCCAAGCGATTCTTCCAGCTGGCCCTGTTCCTGCCGCACGCCGTGCCGGGCATCATCGCCGCGCTGATCTGGACCTACCTCTACACCCCCGGCATCAGCCCGGTGATCGACGCGCTGAACTCGGCCGGCAGCCATCCGGACCTGCTCGGCCACCCGCTGCCCGCCGTGGTCAACATGGCGGTGTGGGAGTGGACCGGCTACAACATGGTGATCTTCTACGCCGCGCTGCAGGCCATCCCCCGCGAGGTCCTGGAAGCCGCCGTGGTCGACGGTGCGAGCCCGCTGCGCACCGCGCTCAGCATCAAGATCCCGCTGATCCGTGCCTCGATCACGATGGTCGGCATGTTCACCGTCATCGGCTCGCTCCAGCTGTTCACCGAGCCGATGATCCTTTACCGCACCGCGCCCGCAGTGGTCAGCTCCTGGACGCCCAACATGTTCGCGTACACCGCGGCCTTCGATCGCAACGACTACGGCCTGGCCGCGGCCTCGTCCGTGCTGCTCGCACTGGTGGCCGCCGCGCTGTCCTTCATCGTCACCCGGGCCACCCGTGGCCGATCCGATCGCCGGGCGGAGGCCACCGCATGACCACGCTCTCTCCCCCCGAGCAGGCCGCCGCGCACACGCCCCAGCCGACTCCCGTGCCCGGCAGGAGTGCGCGGCGGCCGTGGAGCCTGTCCAAGGCGGCCGTCAACGGCGCCCTGCTGCTGTTCACGCTCTACACCCTGCTGCCGCTCGGCTGGCTGGTCACCGCCGCCGCCAAGAACACCCCGGACCTGCTGGGCGGCAACGCGCTCACCGCGTCCAACTTCCAGCTCGGGCAGAACCTGCACGACCTGGCCACCGCCGACGGCGGGATCTACTTCCGCTGGTACCTCAACTCCCTGCTCTACGCCGGGCTCGGAGCCCTGCTCTGCGCCTTCGTCTGCGTCTGCGCCGGCTACGCCTTCGAGGTCTACGCCTTCCGCGGCAAGGAGAAGCTGTTCGGACTGGTCCTGCTCGGCGTGCTGGTGCCCACCACGGCGCTCGCGCTGCCGATGTACCTGCTCGCCTCCAAGGCCGGTGTGGTCAACACCTTCTGGGCCGTCTTCATCCCCAGCCTGGTCAACCCCTTCGGCGTCTACCTCTCCCGGGTGTTCTGCGCCGGGTACGTTCCCGGGGAGGTCCTGGAGGCCGCCCGGATGGACGGCGCGGGCGAACTGCGCACCTTCTGGTCGATCGGCCTGAAGATGGTGATGCCCGGCTTCGTCACCGTGTTCCTCTTCCAGTTCACCGCCATCTGGAACAACTTCTTCCTGCCGCTGGTGATGCTCTCCGACAACCGGCTCTTCCCGGTCAGCCTCGGCCTCTACTCCTGGAACACCCAGACCCACGCCGAGCCCACCTTCTACCCCCTGGTCGTGACCGGCTCGCTGCTCGCGGTGATCCCGCTCGTGGTCGCCTTCGTCGCCCTGCAGCGCCACTGGAAGGCCGGCCTCACCGCAGGTGCCGTCAAGTGACCGTCCCTCCAGGCCACTTCGAAGACACCCAGGAGAATCGAGTGTCCACCACGAAGACCGCGTCCACCGACGACACGGAGCCGGCCCCGCCCGGACGGACCCGACCCCGCGCCCTGCTGGCCATGCACCCAGGGCTCGCCCGCCACCTGATCGCCCCCCGCACACTGGAACGGCTCACCAGCCTCGCCGACCTCGACCCCACGCTCGTCCTCGACGACTTCAGCACCCCCGAAGCCCTGGCCGCCCTCGCCGAGACCGAGGTCATCGTCAGCAGCTGGGGCTGCCCGCCGATCGACAAGATCGTGCTCACCGCCGCACCCCGGCTGCGCGCCGTCCTCCACGCCGCCGGCTCGGTCAAGCACCACATCACCGACGCCTGCTGGGCACGCGGCATCCAGGTCACCTCGGCGGCGTGGGCCAACGCCCTGCCGGTCGCCGAGTACACCGTCGCCGCCATCCTGTTCGCCAACAAGCAGGTCCTGCGGCTCAGTGCCGACTACCGCCGGCTCCGCGCTCCGCACGACTGGCAGGCCGCCAATCCGGACATCGGCAACTACCGCCGGACGGTCGGCATCGTGGGCGCATCCCAGATCGGACGGCGCGTCATGGCGCTGCTCCAGCCGTACGACCTCGAACTGCTGCTCCACGACCCCTACGTGGAACAGGACGAGGCGGCCGCACTCGGTGCCCGTTCCGTGGCACTGAACGAGCTCTGCGCCCTCAGCGACGTGGTGAGCGTCCACGCCCCCGAACTCCCAGCCACCCGGCACCTGATCAGCCGCCGGATGCTGGCGCTGATGCCCGACGGCGCGACACTCGTCAACACCTCCCGCGGGTCGCTGATCGACCAGGACGCGATGATCGAGGAGCTGGTGACCGGCCGCCTGAGTGCCGTACTCGACGTCACCAGTCCCTTCGTGCTGCCCGCCGACTCACCGCTCTATGACCTGCCCAACGTCCTGCTCACCCCGCACATCGCCGGCTCGCTCGGCAACGAACTGCACCGGATGGCCGCCGCCGCGGCGGACGAACTCGCCTGCTACACAGCGGGTCTGCCCTTCACGCACCCCGTCCTGCCGGAATCGGTCCACCGCACGGCCTGACGGATCGTCGTGCCGCCCGACCCCCCGCCGGGGACGCTGCAAGCCCCCGGCGGGATTCCGCTTCCGATCCGCGAAGCGCTCACCGCAGCGTCGGTCCCACCTTCCGAGACTTCGCACCACACGAGGAGAACCGCCCCATGTCCCGTAGAGTGATCGGCGTCGTCATGAACGGCGTCACCGGCCGGATGGGCTACCGCCAGCACCTGGTCCGCTCCATCCTGGCCATCCGCGAGCAGGGCGGCCTCGCCCTCGGGAACGGCGAAGCGCTGTGGCCCGAGCCAATCCTGGTCGGCCGCAGCGAGCCCAAGCTCAAGGAGCTCGCCGAGCGCCACGGCCTCGCCCACTGGACCACCTCGCTCGACGAGGCGCTGGCCCACCCGCTCGCCGAGATCTACTTCGACGCCCAGGTCACCGAGGCCCGGGAGCAGGCGATCCGCAAGGCCATCGCCGCCGGCAAGCACATTTACACCGAGAAGCCGACCGCCGAATCCGTCGAGGCCGCCCTGGAGCTGGCCCGGCTGGCGCGCGAGGCCGGGGTGTGCAACGGCGCGGTGCAGGACAAGCTGTTCCTGCCCGGCCTGCTGAAGCTCAAGCGGCTGGTGGACGGCGGCGTCTTCGGCCGGATCCTGTCCGTGCGCGGCGAGTTCGGCTACTGGGTCTTCGAGGGCGACTGGCAGTCCGCCCAGCGCCCGTCCTGGAACTACCGGGCCGAGGATGGCGGCGGCATGGTCCTCGACATGTTCCCGCACTGGCAGTACGTGCTGGAAGGCATCATCGCCCCGATCCGCTCGGTCTACGCCCACACCGCCACCCACATCCCGGAGCGCGTCGACGAGCAGGGCCGCACCTACAAGACCACCGCCGACGACGCCGCCTACGCCGTCTTCGAGCTGGAGGGCGGCATCACCGCCCAGATCAACTCCTCCTGGGCGGTACGCGTCGACCGCGACGAGCTGGTCGAGTTCCAGGTGGACGGCACCGAGGGCAGCGCCGTGGCAGGCCTGCGCAACTGCCGCTTCCAGCACCGCGCGGCCACCCCGAAGCCGGTGTGGAACCCGGACCTCCCCGCCACCGAGTCCTTCCGCTCGCAGTGGCAGCAGGTGCCGGACAACGAGGAGTTCGACAACGGCTTCAAGGTGCAGTGGGAGCTCTTCCTCAAGCACGTGACGACCGACTCCGAGTACCACTGGGACCTGCTGGAAGGCGCCAAGGGCGTCCAGCTCGCCGAGCTGGGCCTGCGCTCCGCCGCCGAGGGCCGCCGCCTCGACGTGCCCGAGCTGGAGATCTGATGCCCGAGCTGAACCTCCCCGGCATCGGCGCCTTCCGACTGAGCACCCCCGACCCGCTGGACTTGCCCGGCACCGCCCCGGCCTACCGCACCGCCTTCGCCGCCGCCCACGTCGTCGCCGACCCGCTCGGCCACAACGCCCCCGGCGAGCCCGCCTCCGTCGACTGGGACGCCACCCTCGCCTTCCGCCACCACCTGTGGTCGCTCGGGCTCGGCATCGCCGACGCCATGGACACCGCCCAGCGCGGCATGGGCCTCGACTGGGCCGCCACCAAGGAGCTCATCACCCGCTCCGGCGCCGAGGCCCGCGCCGTCGGCGGCAAGCTCGCCTGCGGCGTCGGCACTGACCAACTCCAAACCCCCGCAGCCTCGTTGCCGGAGATCACGGCTGCGTACGAGGAGCAGCTCACCGTGGTGGAGGAGGCCGGTGCCCAGCCCGTCCTGATGGCCAGCCGGGCGCTCACCGCCTCGGCCGAGGGCCCCGAGGACTACCTGCGCGTCTACGGCCGCCTGCTCACCCAGTCCCAGCAACCCGTCATCCTGCACTGGCTAGGCGACATGTTCGACCCCGCCCTGGCCGGCTACTGGGGCTCTACCGACCTGGACCAGGCCACCGACACCGTGCTCGCCCTGATCAAGGAGCACACCGACAAGGTCGACGGGATCAAGATCTCGCTGCTGGACGCGGACCGGGAAGTCGCCCTGCGCCGCGCCCTGCCCGACGGCGTCAAGCTCTACACCGGCGACGACTTCAACTACCCACAGCTCATCCGGGGCGACGAACTCGGCCACAGCCATGCCCTGCTGGGCATCTTCGACCCGATCGCCGCCAAGGCCGCCACCGCCCTGCACGCGCTGGACGCGGGCGACCTCGACCGCTACGACGCGCTGCTGGCCCCGACCCTGCCGCTGGCCCGGCACCTGTTCGCCACACCGACGTACCACTACAAGACCGGCATCGTGTTCCTGGCGTGGCTGGCCGGCCACCAGGACCACTTCACGATGGTGGCCGGCGCGCAGAGCGGTCGCTCCGTCCCGCACCTGGTGGAGCTGTTCCGGCTCGCCGACGCGGCCGGTGTCCTGCCCGACCCTGACCTCGCCGTCCACCGGATGCGCCGGTTCCTCGCCGTGGCAGGGGTGCAGGCCTGATGAAGCTGTCGCTGAATCAGATCACCACCAAGCACTGGAGCCTGCCCGAGGCCGTCCAGGGCTGCGTGGACGCCGGGATCCCGGCGATCGGCCTGTGGCGGGACAAGGTCGCCGAGACCGGCGTCGCAACGGCCGCCAAGCTGGTCCGCGACGCGGGCCTCGCCGTGAGCACCCTGTGCCGCGGCGGCTTCCTCACCGCCCAGGGGCCCGAGGGCCGCCGGGCCGCCCTGGCGGAGAACCTCCGCGCGATGGAGGAAGCCGCCGAACTCGGCACCGACACCCTGGTCATGGTGGTCGGCGGCCTGCCCGAGGGCGGCCGCGACCTGGCCGGCGCGCGGGCCCGGGTGGCCGAACTCCTCGGCGAACTCGCGCCCCACGCAGGCGACTTCGGGGTCCGTCTGGCGATCGAGCCACTGCACCCGATGTTCTGCGCCGACCGTGCGGTGGTCTCCACCCTCGGCCAGGCGCTCGATCTCGCCGAGCAGTTCCCGGTCGAGCAGGTCGGCGTGGTCGTCGACAGCTACCACCTCTGGTGGGACCCGCAGTTGGCGGAGCAGATCGCCCGCGCCGGAAACCGGATCGCCTCCTACCAGGTCTGCGACTGGACCCTTCCGCTGCCCGCCAACGCGCTGCTCGGCCGGGGCCACGTCGGCGACGGCCACATCGACTTCGCCGCGATGACCGCCATGGTCACCGACGCCGGCTACACCGGCTGGATCGAGGTCGAGATCTTCAACGAGCGGGTCTGGGACACCCCTGGCGAGCAGACCCTGCGGACGATGATCGAGCGCCACCGCGCCCACGTGGAGACCGCGTGAAGGTCGTCTTCGCGCCCGACTCCTTCAAGGGAACCATCACCGCCGCCGACGCGGCTCAGGCGCTGGCCGACGGCTGGCGCTTCGTCAGACCGGACGATCACCTGGTGATCCGCCCCATGGCCGACGGCGGCGAAGGCACTCTCGCCGCCGTCGCGGCCGCCCACACCGGAACCGCCCTGACCCGGGTGGTCGGCTGCACCGGCCCCGACGGCCGCCCGGCGGAGGGCGAGTACGCGCTCCTTCCGGACGGCACCGCCGTGGTCGAACTCGCCACCGTCAGCGGCCTGCCGCTCATGGCACGGTCCGCCCCGCTCACCGCCACCACCCGGGGCACCGGCGAGCTCATCGCCGCCGCCCTCGACGCAGGCGCGCGGCGGCTCATGGTCGCCCTCGGCGGCTCCGCCTCCACCGACGGCGGAACCGGCCTGCTGGCGGCCCTCGGCCTGCACCTGCTCGACGCCGACGGCCTGCCCCTCCCCGATGGCGGTGGTGCACTGCGACGCGCTCACCGGATCGACCGCGGCCGGTTCCGGTCCGCGCCGGCCGGCGGCGTGCGACTGCTCTCCGACGTCGCCAACCCGCTGCTGGGCCCCGACGGCGCCGCCGCCGTCTACGGCCCCCAGAAAGGTGCCTCCCCCGCCGACATCGAGCGGCTCGAACAGGGCCTCACCCGCCTCACCGAGATGCTCGGCGGAGACCCGCAGCAGCCCGGAGCGGGCGCGGCCGGCGGCACGGCCTACGGCCTGGTGGCCGCCTGGGACGCCACCGTCACACCCGGCGCAGCCGCCGTCGCCGACCTGCTCGGCCTGGACGAGGCGCTGGCCGGGGCCGACCTGGTCGTCACCGGCGAGGGCAGGTTCGACACCACCAGCCTGTTCGGCAAAGTCGTCGGCGAGGTCCTGTCGCGCGCCGAGCGGGCCGGGGTCGCCGCCCGGATCGTCGCCGGGGAGTCGCCCGACGAGAGCGTACTGACGCTCACCCGGCTCGCCGGTGGTTCCTCCTCGGCTCGCGCACACGCGGCCCACTGGCTCCACCGGGCCGGCGCCGCACTCGCCACCGAAGCCGGCGTACGGAACTGAACACGGCGAGCCGCCACCCGCGTGCCCGAGGTCATCGACGCCTGGTACGACTCGGGTTCCATGCCCTTCGCCCAGTACGGCTACCCGTAC
>NZ_JBSFGK010000032.1:34697-86109 GCF_053596495.1 Kitasatospora sp. NPDC001683 | reverse complement strand
AGGGTGGGGCCTGCGTGGAGGCGCTGCGGCTGTCCTCGGGGGTCGCGATCCGCGACCACCCGACCGGGCGAGAGGGACGCGCTGCGGGAGGGGCGGTGGAGGGGGTGGCTGCGGAAGGGGGCGTTGCGGGTGATTTTCAGACTGCCAACGGCGCCCGGCCATGAGCCCACAGAGTCGGCGGTCGGAAAATCATCCAGCCCCCGGAGCGGCCACCCCCGGAACCGCCCCGCACCCACCCTCCCGAGAGCCCCCACCCCCCACAGAACCCACACCCCCACACCCCCCGAACACAAAAGAGAGCGCCCCCTCCCCAACCCGAAGGTCAGAAAGGGGACGCCCTCAAAGGCCCTGCTACAACCTCAGTTGTCGCCGTCCTCGTCGATCAGGAAGCCCCGCATCGGCGCCGGAGCCTGCTGCATCGGCTGCGGCGGCTGCGGCCGGACGGCCGCCATCGGCTGGGTCATCCCGGCCGGCTGCATCTGCGGCGCACCGGTGTTGCCACCGCCCTGCCCGCCGAAGCTCGGCGCCGGGGCGTTCCCGCCGAAGGAGCTCTGCCCGCCGAAGGACGGCGAGCTGCCGCCGAACGACGGCTGGTTCCCGCCGAAGGACGGTGCCGAGCCCATCGACCCGCCCCCGGCCGGTGCCATCGACGAGGCCGCCGGCGGCAGCGACGCGGTGGCGGGGATCCGCGGCGGCGCGAGCGAGTCGTCGGCCTGCGACTCCAGCTGACGCAGCTGGGTCTCCAGGTACGACTTCAGGCGCGTGCGGTACTCACGCTCGAACGCCCGCAGGTCCTCGACCTTGCGCTCCAGCGTGGCCCGCGCGGACTCCAGCGACCCCATCGCGACGCGGTGCTTCTCCTGCGCGTCCCGCTCCAGGGCGTCGGCCTTGGCCCGGGCGTCGCGCTCGAGACCCTCGGCCCGGCTGCGCGCCTCGCCGACGATCTTGTTGGCCTCGGAGCGGGCCTCGGAGATCGCCTGGTCGGCGGTCTGCTGGGCGAGTGCCAGCACGCGGGCGGCGCTGTCGCCACCAGGGCCCTGCTGCTGCATCGGGCCGCCGAGCGGGCCGCCCATCTGCTGCGGCGGACCGCCCATGGGGCCGCCCATCGGCTGCATCTGCTGCTGGCCCATGCCCTGGCCCATCGGGTTGCCCATCTGCTGCGGGCCACCGGGACCGCCCATGGGCTGGAGCATCTGACCACCCATCGGCTGGACCAGCTGCTGCTGACCGCCCATGGTCTGGTTCATCTGCTGCGGGCCGCCGGGGCCCATCGGACCGCCCTGGCCGGCGGGCAGCTGCGGCGCGCCGGACGGCAGACCGAGCGGCTGGTTGCCCATCTGCTGCTGGGGAATACCGGGGCCCATCTGCTGCGGACCGCCGGGGCCCATCTGCTGCGGACCACCCGGACCCTGCTGGCCGGGGACCGGCGGACCGGATATGGCGGCCGGGACGGGAGCGGCCGGACGCTGGGCGTCCTGCGGCGGCTCCTTCCGCATGTTGGCCTGGTTCTGCGCGGCGGCGCGAGTCGCGGCGGCCAGCTTGGCGCGCAGGTCCTCGTTCTCCCGGAGGAGGCGGGTCAGCTCCGCCTCGACCTCGTCGAGGAAGGCATCGACCTCGTCCTCGTCATAGCCTTCACGCAGGCGGACGGTCGTGAACTGCTTGTTCCGAACGTCCTCGGGGGTCAATGGCATCTCTTCACCTCAACGTGATCGTCGGCACACCGGCATCCTGTCGCATCGCTCACCTACGACTAGGGGTGCACAAGCGAGATCAGGACATACACAATGATCATCAGTACGAAGAAGGACAGGTCGAGCGCCACGCCCCCGAAACGCAACGGCGGGATGAACCGCCGAAGAAGCTTGAGCGGCGGATCCGTGACAGTGTACGTGGCCTCCAGGACCAGGACCATGGCCTTGCCGGGCCGCCACGAACGCGCGAACTGGAAGACCCAGTCCATGACCAGCCGAACGAGCAGGAACACCAGGAAGACGGTCAGGGCGTAGTAGAGCACCGCCCACACGATGTCCATCGCGTTTCCCTCTCCCCGGTCCCGGGCCCTAGGGCCTGCCGCTCGTCACCTGTCGCCAACCACTGTTGATCAGATCCACACGTAAAGTCGTGGCCGGGTCAGCTCTGGTTGAAGAACCCACCCTCGGCGATCCGAGCCTTGTCCTCCGCCGTGACATCGACGTTAGCAGGCGACAGCAGGAACACCTTCTGTGTCACGCGCTCGATACTGCCGTGCAGACCGAAGACGAGTCCAGCGGCGAAGTCTACGAGCCGCTTCGCGTCCGTGTCGTCCATCTCGGTCAGATTCATGATCACGGGGGTGCCGCCGCGGAACTGTTCCCCGATGGTACGGGCCTCGTTGTAGGTTCGGGGGTGCAGCGTGGTGATGCGGTAGGGCTCTCGTTCGTTCACTACCTTGGGCATGATCACCGGTGCGCTCTTCTCCAGGTTGTGGCGGCGTTCGGGTGTGATGGACGACACTGGGGCCATCCTCGGGGTCTCCTGCCGGATCGGCACCGCCGCCGGGACCGGCTGGGGAGTGATCGAGGAGACCGGGGCGGGTGCGGGAGGCGCTGCCGGCCGGGGGATGTCCTCGGTCCGCTGCCCGGTACGGATCGGCTCGGGGTCCGCGTCGTAGTCGTCGTCGGGGTCGTACCCCTGGCCGTCGTACGTCTCGTCCTCCACGAGGCCGAGGTAGACCGCCATCTTGCGCATCGCGCCGGCCATGCTCCTGTCTCCTCCGCTTGTGGTGGACCACCGGCTCCGACTCAACGGCTTTGGGCCACCCGCCCTGCCTGCGGATTCCGCGGTCCGCCCACGACGGCTCGTCAAGGCGACGCGCCGTCAGAGTTCTGGGTTGGGGGCCGCGGAGCTGCGATCCACGGTTGGCTAGCGCTTCTGAAAGCTGCTAGTTTCTGTCCTATTTTGTCCTGCAGTCTGATCTACTTACTCGGTGACGTTACCTGAGGGGTGACCTCACTCCGAGTACCGCCGTTCCGACGCGCACGTGTGTCGCCCCGGCGGCAATCGCCTGCTCAAGGTCACCGCTCATCCCTGCGGAGACCATGGTGGCAGCCGGATGGGCCGCCCGTACGGCGGTTGCGATTTCCGCCAGCCGATCGAAGGCGCGAGCCGGGTCTCCGGCCAGCGGACCGGCCAGCGGAGCGACGGTCATCACACCGTCCAGGCGGAGCCCGGGCGTGTCGGCGATCGCGTCGGCGAGTTCCGCGACGTCCTCCGGGGCGACCCCGGCCCGGTGCTCGCCTTCACCGTGCTCCTTGTCCAGCGCCACCTGCACCAGGCAACCCAGCTCGGGGCGGCCGGACTTGAGCACGGCCGCCGAGAGCGACTCGACCAGCCGCAGCCGGTCCACCGAGTGCACGTGGTTCGCGTACCGGACGACCGAGCGGACCTTGTTGGTCTGCAGCTGCCCGACGAAGTGCCAGTCAAGAGGAAGGTTTCTGCACTGCTCCGCCTTGGGCGCGGCGTCCTGGTCGCGGTTCTCCGCGACGTCCGTCACCCCCAGTCCGGCCAGCAGCGCGGTGTCCTCGGCCGGGTAGGTCTTGGTGACGACGATCAGGGTGACGTCCTCGCGCGGACGTCCGACGGCCGCACAGGCGTCCGCGATCCGGCGCTCGACCACCTCGAGATTGGTCCCGAGCTCCTCGTACCGGGCGCGCTGGCCCTCCGTCAGCGCCGCCGCGAACTCGCTGCTCCCCGGGAACGGTCCGTAGATGTCGTTCGTCATCAGTGATCAGAGCCCAACCAGACGTAGCTCGCGAGCCGGCCCGTGCGCTGCTCGCGACGATAGGAGAAGTGATCGGCGGATTCGAGGGTGCAGACCGGTGACCGCACCAGCTCGGTGACCCCCGCCGCGGCCAGCTGGGCCGCGACTCCCTCCGGCACGTCCAGCGCCGGGGTCCCCCAGGAGGTCTCGGCGAAGGCCGCCGGGACGACCTCGGCGACCTCGGCGCGCAGCCCGGCCGGCACCTCGTAGCAGCGGCCGCAGACCGCGGGGCCGGTGGCGGCGGTGATCCGCGCCGGCTCGGCCCCCAGTCCGACCATCGCCTCGACGGCCGCGGTCACCACTCCGGCCGCCAGTCCGGGTCGGCCCGCGTGGGCCGCGCCCACCACGCCCGCCACCGGGTCGGCCAGCAGCACCGGGGTGCAGTCCGCGGTCAGCACCGCGAGCGCGAGCGGCCGGTCGGTGACCACCGCGTCCACCGTCGGGGCCTCCCCCAGCGGCTGGCGCTCCGTCACCACGGCCACCTCGGCGCCGTGCACCTGGTTCATCCAGACCACGTCGGCCGGGTTCAGCCCCAGCTCCCGGGCCGCGATCGCCCGGTTCTCCCGGACCGCCTCCGGGTCGTCCCCGACCGCGCCACCGAGGTTGAGCTCCCCGTACGGCGAAGTGCTCACCCCGCCCCACCGATCGGTGAAGGCGAAGTGAGCACCCGCGCGGACCGCGTGATCGATCACTTAAGGAAGTCCGGGACGTCGAGCTCCTCTGCCGGGCTCTCCACGAACGGCTGCCGGGCCGGCTGCACCTGCGGCGGCACCGGAGCGGAGGCGGTCGTGGTGGCCGGGGTCTCGGCGGGACGCGACGGGGCGGCCGGGGCCTCCCCCTCCGAGCGGGACGTCACCGAGCCGATGCTCCCGTACGACGGACGGCCGGCCGGACGCTCCGGGGCGGCCGGCGGAGTGGCCGGGGCGGCTGGGGTGGTGGACTTGACCACCGGGTCGCGGACGATCGCCGGCGGCTGGCCGCCGTCGAAGCCGGCCGCGATGACGGTGACCCGCACCTCGTCGCCGAGCGCGTCGTCGATGACCGCACCGAAGATGATGTTGGCCTCGGGGTGGGCGGCCTCGCTGACCAGCTGGGCCGACTCGTTGATCTCGAACAGGCCGAGGTCGGAGCCGCCCGAGATGGACAGCAGCACGCCGCGGGCGCCGTCGATCGAGGCCTCCAGCAGCGGCGAGGAGATCGCCATCACGGCGGCCGCCTTGGCGCGGTCCTCGCCGCGGGCCGAGCCGATGCCCATGAGCGCCGAACCGGCGTCCGACATGACGGACTTGACGTCGGCGAAGTCGAGGTTGATCAGACCCGGGGTGGTGATCAGGTCGGTGATGCCCTGGACACCGGAGAGCAGGACCTGGTCCGCCGAGCGGAACGCGTCGAGCACGCTGACCTGGCGGTCCGAGATGGACAGCAGTCGGTCGTTGGGGATCACGATGAGGGTGTCGACCTCTTCGCGCAGGGCGGCGATGCCGTCCTCGGCCTGGTTGGCCCGGCGACGGCCCTCGAAGGTGAAGGGGCGGGTGACCACGCCGATGGTCAGGGCGCCCAGCGAGCGGGCGATGTTGGCGACGACGGGCGCGCCGCCCGTGCCCGTGCCACCGCCCTCGCCGGCGGTCACGAAGACCATGTCGGCCCCCTTGAGGACCTCCTCGATCTCCTCGCGGTGGTCCTCGGCGGCCTTGCGGCCGACCTCGGGATTGGCGCCGGCGCCGAGGCCCCGGGTGAGTTCACGGCCCACATCGAGCTTGACGTCGGCGTCGCTCATGAGGAGGGCCTGCGCATCGGTGTTGATCGCGATGAACTCGACGCCCTTGAGACCGACCTCGATCATCCGGTTGATGGCGTTGACACCACCGCCGCCGATTCCGACGACCTTGATGACTGCGAGGTAGTTCTGCGGTGCTGCCACGTCGAAGGCCTCTCGCCTCGAATTTCCGGGTCGGCCCGGCCCGACGGTGGGCCGTACCGACGGATGTCGATGGGTAGGGAGCCTGGTTTCTGACTGAATGTCCGAAATGCCGACCGCCGACCCCAACCCTAAACTTGACCTTTAGGGTTAGTCCTGTGCCTCCGTCACATCACCAACGGACACAGTCTGGTGACACAGGACACTAGGTGGCTCCGGGCACGTGTTTCAACGAACACGCCGAGCTTCCCTTTTTCTTTTGAGCCTATGTGATCATCGGCCGGCAATGGAAACCGGGGTGACCACCAAGGGTCGGGCCGACACTTCGAGGCGTCAACCCCTCCCTCGGGCAAGAATCTAGCGGATCAGCCCGACACCGCCGGCGCCTCCGGCGCCGTCACGTCGAACAGGGTGCCCTTCTGCTTCAGCAGCGCCACCAGCACCCGGGCCTTCCGGTCGGTCTGTTCGGGACTCCCCCAACGCACCGTCGCACCCCCGCTGAGCTGCAGTTCGATGTCGTCGTAGGAGTGCACGAGGACCGATCCGGCCCGCTTGGCGATCTCCGGCGGGAGTCCGGCGGCCACCGCCACCGCGCCCTGCACCAGCTGCGCCCGGGAGATCACCCCGTCCGCGTCCTTCGCGGGCTGACTGAGCCGCAGCTCCACCACCGGCACGCCCTGCGGCGGAGCCGCCTCGGTGGCGAAGCTCACGCCGGTGGCATCCACCTGGGTGAACTGGCCGTCGTCCCCCTTGACGGCGGCCACCGCGGTCCGCTGCACCACCTTGACCTGCAGGGTGTGCGGCCAGCCCCGCCACACCTCGGCCTTCGCCACCCGGGGGATCGTCTCCACCCGGTGCCGGACGCCGTCCAGGTCGACCCGGGCCAGCGGGCCGTCGGAAAGCCCGCCGACCGCCGCGCGGACCTGGTCCGACGTCAGCTTCTCGTCCGCCGTGCCCTGGACGGCGACATCGCGCACGTCCAGCACCGAGGAGAAGAACACCACCCAGGCCAGCACGCCCAGCACCGCGGCCCCGAGCACGCTCAGCACCACGATGCCCCGCCGGGAGAGCCGGAGACGGGGAGCGGACTCCTCGTCTTCGAAGTCCTCCTCCTCATGGGGGTACCCCCGGCCGGAGGCTGGGGGAGGGTCGGCGAGCCGGCCGTCACCCACGGCGGCGACCATCCCGGTGGGCCTGGATCGCCTCGTACACCATGGCGACCAGCAGGTCGTCGGCGTCCCGGCGGCCGAACTCGGCGGCGGCGCGGCTCATGTCCCACAGCCGCTGCGGGTCGGTGAGCACCGGCAGCACGTTCTGCAGCACCCAGTCCGGGTTCAGCTCGGCGTCGTCGACCAGCAGGCCGCCGCCGGCCTTGACCATCGGCTGGGCGTTCAGCCGCTGCTCGCCGTTGCCGATCGGCAGCGGCACGAAGGCGGCGGGCAGCCCGACGGCGGCCAGCTCGGCCACCGTCATGGCGCCGGCCCGGCAGAGCATCAGGTCGGCGGCCGCGTAGGCGAGGTCCATCCGGTCGATGTACGGCACCGGGCGGTACGGCGGCATCCCGGGGACGTCCGCGACCTGCGGCAGCTCGTTCTTCGGGCCGACCGCGTGCAGGATCTGCACGCCGTACTGCTGCAGCCGCGGGGCGATCGCGGTGACCGTCTCGTTGAGCCGGCGCGCGCCCTGGGAGCCGCCGGAGACCAGCAGGGTGGGCAGCCGCTGGTCGAGGCCGAAGTACTGGCGGGCCTCCGGCCGGGTGGCGTTGCGGTCCAGGGTGGCGATGGTCCGGCGCAGCGGGATGCCGATGTACCGGGAGTCGCGCAGCTTGCTGTCGGGGGTGGAGACCGCGACGAAGTCGGTGTAGCGGGCGCCGATCTTGTTGGCCAGGCCCGGGCGGGCGTTGGCCTCGTGCACGACGATCGGCACCCCGGCCCGCTTGGCGGCCAGGTAGGCGGGCATCGCGACGTAGCCGCCGAAGCCGACCACGGCGTCGGCGTTGACCCGCTCGATGATCTCCTGGGCGGCCCGCACCGTCCCGCGCAGCCGCCCGGGGACGGTGATCAGCTCGGGGGTGGGCTTGCGGGGCAGCGGCACCGCCGGGATGAGCTCCAGCTGGTAGCCGCGCTCGGGCACCAGCCGGGTCTCCAGCCCCTTCTCGGTGCCCAGGGCGGTGATCCCGATGGACGGGTCGTGCCTGCGGAGGGCGTCCGCGAGGGCCATGGCCGGCTCGATGTGACCGGCGGTCCCCCCGCCGGCGAGTACGACATGCACCGAAATTCACCGCTCCCTGCGTGCCGGCCCGGGGGCCGGGCGCGCTGTGGTTCGTCGTCGTGGCAGCACCCGGGCCAGTCGCTTCCTGATCCGGGAGTTCTTGCTCCGGGCGGCCAGGGCCGCCTTCGCGCCCGAGGAGCTGCGTGCCAGGCACAGCAGCACTCCGATCGCGGACATGGCCGACAGCATGGCGGACCCGCCGTAGGAGAACAGCGGGAGCGGGACGCCCGCGATGGGCAGCAGTCCCAGCGCCGACCCCAGGTTGATCATGGCCTGCGCCATGATCCAGGTGGTGGCGGCTCCCGCGGCGTACCTGACGAAGGGATCCTTCGTACCGATGGCCACACGGATACCCGCGTAGCCTAGTGCCGCGAAGAGACCGATCACCGACAGCGTCCCCACCAGCCCCAGTTCCTCGCCGGTCGCGGCGAAGATGAAGTCGGTGTGCGCCTCGGGCAGCTGGCCCCACTTCTCCACGCCGGCGCCCAGGCCGGTGCCGAAGCCGCCGCCCAGCGCGAACGAGTAGACGCCGTGCAGGGCCTGGAAGCAGGCGCCCTCCGGGTCGAGCTTGGTGACGCCGATGCAGCCCAGGCGCTCGGCCCGGTGCGGGACGGTGATCACCAGGGCGGTGCAGACCACGACCGCCACCCCGAGGGTGGCCACGAACAGCCGCAGCGGCGCGCCGACCATCCACAGCAGCGCGAACACCATGGCCACCAGGATCATCGAGGTGCCCATGTCGCCGCCGATCATGATCAGCGCGAGCAGCAGCAGGGCGCCCGGCACCAGCGGCACCAGCAGGTGCTTCCAGGAGGTGAGGGTGCCGGCCTTCTGCTTGCGGGCGAGCAGGTCGGCGCCCCAGAGCACCAGCGCGAGCTTGGCGAACTCGGAGGGCTGGAACTGGAAGAACCCGAAGTCCAGCCAGTTCTGGTTGCCGTTGATCCGCACCCCGATGCCGGGCACGGCGACCAGCGCGAGCGCGCCGATCACGCCGAACATCACCGGGTAGACGATCACCCGCAGCACGGCCACCGGGACGGAGGCGAAGCCGACCAGCAGGACCAGGCCGAGGATGGCCGCGATCAGCTGCTTGAGGAAGTAGTACTGCGCGGTGTGGTGCTGGTTCAGCGCCAGGATCTGCGAGGCCGAGAAGACCATCATCAGGCCGAGCACGACCAGCAGCAGGGTGGTTCCGACCACCAGCAGGTACGGCGTGAGCGGCCGGTCCAACCAGTACCGGACGCGGGCCCGGAAGGCCCGCAGCCGTCCAAGCGGACCGGCCGACTTGTACTTGGTCGTGGTGGCGGAGATCACTCGCCACGGCTCGGCGGCGTCCTGCTTCGTCACGCCGGAATCCGCCCTGCCCTGCCCCGCCACCGCTCCCCGCTCCTCTTCATGCGGCTCGTTCGCCTCCGGGCCGCTCCGATCCGACGCCGACGGTCGTCCCTTTCGGCGTCGGCGCGGCCCTTCGGCTCACTCGCCGAGGCCCTTCGGCTCACTCCCCGGGGTCCGCCAGCTCTCGGACGGCCGCCGCGAACAGGTCGCCGCGCTCGCCGTAGTTGGTGAACATGTCCATCGACGCGCAGGCCGGGGCCAGCAGCACCGTGTCACCCGATCGGGCGAACGATGCGGCCGTTCGAACGATCTCGGCCATCGCCACCGCGCCAGTCTGGCCCTCGGCCGCCTCGATCACCGGTACATCCGGAGCGTGTCGCTCCAGCGCCTCCCGGATCAGCGCCCGGTCCTGCCCGATCAGCACGACCGCGCGCAGCCGCTCGGCCGCGCCCTGGACCAGGTCGTCGAAGGTCGCGCCCTTGGCCAGCCCCCCGGCGATCCAGACGATCGGCCGGTAGGCGGCCAGCGAGGCCGCGGCGGCGTGGGTGTTGGTGGCCTTGGAGTCGTCGATGTACGTGACCTCGCGGACGGTGCCGACCTCGGCGATCCGGTGGGCGTCCGGGCGGAAGGCCCGAAGGCCCTCCCGGACGGCCTTCGGCTCGACCCCGTAGGCCCGGGCCAGCGCCGCCGCGGCGAGCGCGTTGGCGATGTTGTGCGGGGCCGGCGGGTTGACGTCCTCGACGGAGCCCAGCTCGGCCGCGTTCTTGGCCCGGTCCTCGACGAAGGCCCGGTCCACCAGCAGGCCGTCCACCACGCCGAAGTTCGACGGGCTGGGCGCGCCGAGGCCGAAACCGATCGCCCGGCAGCCCTCCTCGACGTCGGCCTCCATGACCAGCGCCTCGGTGGCCGGGTCGGCCAGGTTGTACACGCAGGCCACCACGTTGCCCTCGTAGATCCGGCCCTTGTCGGCGGCGTACGCCTCCATCGAGCCGTGCCAGTCGAGGTGGTCCGGGGCCAGGTTGAGCACGGCCGCCGAGTACGGGCGCAGCGAGGGCGCCCAGTGCAGCTGGTAGCTGGAGAGCTCGACGGCGAGCACGTCGTACGGCTCCTCGGCGAGCACCGCGTCCAGCACCGAGACCCCGACGTTGCCGACGGCGGCGGTGCGCTTGCCGGCCGCGGTGAGGATCGAGGCGAGCATCTGGACGGTGGTGGTCTTGCCGTTGGTGCCGGTGACGGCCAGCCAGGGGGCGGGCTCGCCCGTGCCCGGCAGCGGCTTGCGCAGCCGCCAGGCCAGCTCGACGTCGCCCCAGACCGGCACCCCGGCCGCCTCGGCGGCGGCGAACAGCGGGCTGTCGGGGGCCCAGCCGGGCGAGGTGACGATCAGCGCGGTGCCCTCGGGCAGGCTGGCGCCGTCGCCCAGGCGCACCGCGATGCCGAGCGCCTCCAGCTCGGCGGCGCGGGCCCTGAGGCCCTCGCCACTGCCGCCGTCCACCACGGTGACGCGGGCGCCGAGGCCGTTCAGGACGCGCGCGGCGCTGATGCCCGAGACGCCGAGGCCGGCGACCACCACGGGCAGGTTCATGAAGTCGGTGTTCGTCATCCGGTCCGGTATCCCGCGTAGAAGAGGCCGAGGCCGACGGCCACGCACAGGCCCTGGATGATCCAGAAGCGGACCACGACCAGGACCTCGCTCCAGCCCTTGAGTTCGAAGTGGTGCTGCAGTGGTGCCATCTTGAAGACGCGCTTGCCGGTCATCCGGAAGGAGCCGACCTGGATGATCACCGACAGGGTGATGATCATGAAGAGGCCGCCGAGCATGATCAGCAGCAGCTCGGTGCGCGAGCAGATCGCCAGGCCGGCCAGGGCGCCGCCGAGGGCGAGCGAGCCGGTGTCACCCATGAAGATCTTGGCGGGCGAGGTGTTCCACCACAGGAAGCCGAAGCAGGAGCCCATCAGGGCGGAGGCGACCACCGCGAGGTCCAGCGGGTCGCGGACGTCGTAGCAGGCGCCGGTGGCGGAGATGAAGTAGGCGCAGCTCTGGGTGTACTCCCAGACGCCGATGAAGGTGTAGGCGCCGAAGGCCATCACCGAGGCGCCGGTGGCGAGGCCGTCCAGGCCGTCCGTCAGGTTCACGCCGTTGGAGGTCGCCGCGATCATGAAGTACGCGAAGATGACGAACAGCACCGGGCCGATCGACCAGCTGAAGTCGCGGACGAAGGACAGCTTCTCGGAGGCCGGGCTGAGCCCGCGGTCGTCGTGGAACTGCAGCGCCAGGATCGCGAACACCAGACCGACGATGGACTGGCCGGCCAGCTTCGCCTTGGCCCGCAGACCGAGCGAGCGGCGCTTGACGACCTTGATGTAGTCGTCCAGGAAGCCCACCAGGCCGAGGCCCGCGGTCAGGAAGAGCACCAGCAGCCCGGAGGCGGTCGGGGTGTCGCCCGTTATCCCCTTCGTCGCGAAGTACGCGATCAGGGTCGCCAGGATGAAGGCGATGCCGCCCATGGTGGGCGTGCCCTTCTTGCTGTGGTGCGCCTTGGGGCCGTCGTCACGGATGTACTGGCCGTAGCCCTGCCGGGCGAGCAGCTTGATCAGGGCGGGCGTGCCGACCAGCGAGAGGATCAGGCCGATCATCCCGGAGAAGAGGATCTGCTTCATCATCGGACAGCACCGTCCGCCAGGAGGGCCTCGGCCACCTTCTCCAGCCCCACCGAACGGGAGGCCTTCACCAGGACCACATCCCCCGGCCGCAGCTGACTGCGCAGCAGCTCGACCGCCGCGTCCGCGTCGGACACCAGCACCGACTCCTCACCCCACGAACCTTCGTTCCTCGCGCCGAGTTCCATGCAGGCCGCCTCGCGTCCGCCGACCGCCACCAGCTTGGTGACGTCCAGCCGGACGGCGAGCCGCCCGATGGCGTCGTGCTCGGCCAGGCTCTCCTCGCCGAGCTCCCGCATCTCGCCGAGCACCGCCCAGGTGCGGCGGCGCTCCGGACCGCGGCCGCCCATCGAGACCAGCGCCCGCAGCGCGGCCCGCATCGAGTCGGGGTTCGCGTTGTAGGCGTCGTTGACGACGGTGACACCATCGGCCCGGTCGACGACCTCCATGCGCCAGCGGGACAGCGCACCCGCCTCGCCCAGGGCTGCCGCGGTGTCGTCGACGGTCATCCCGAGCTCCGTCGCCACCGCGGCGGCGGCGAGGGCGTTCGAGACGTGGTGCTCACCGTACAGGCGCAGCTGCACGGGCGCGGAACCGGCCGGGGTGGTGAGCGTGAACGACGGCCGTCCGGTGGCGTCCAGGCGAACGTCGGTCGCCCGGACGTCGGCGTCCGGGGACTCCCCGAACAGGACCACCTTCGCCTTGGTGCGGGAGGCCATCGCGCGCACCAGCCGGTCGTCCGCGTTGAGGATCGCGGCGCCGTCGGCGGGCAGCGCCTCGACCAGCTCGCCCTTGGCCTCGGCGATCGCCTCCTGGGAGCCGAACTCGCCGACGTGGGCGGTGCCGACGTTGAGCACCAGGCCGATCCGCGGCGGGGTGATCGAGGTGAGGTACTCGATGTCGCCCTTGTGCCGGGCGCCCATCTCCATGACCAGGTGCCGGGTGCCCTCCTCGACCCGCAGCGCCGTCATCGGGTGCCCGATCTCGTTGTTGAGCGAGCCGGGCGGGAAGACGGTCGCGCCGCGGTGCTGGAGCAGCTGGGCGATCAGGTCCTTGGTGCTGGTCTTGCCGGCCGAGCCGGTCAGCGCGACCACGGCGGTGCCCTCGGCGCGGGCGACCACGGCCCGGGCCAGCCTGCCGAGCGCCTCCACCACACTGTCGACCAGGACGGCGGGCACGCCGACCGGGCGGGAGGCCAGCACCGCGACGGCGCCGGCCTCGACCGCCGTGGCGGCGTAGTCGTGGCCGTCCACGTGCTCGCCGACGAAGGCCGCGAACAGGCCGCCGGGGCTCACCTTCCGCGAGTCGACCTCGACCGGGCCGGTGACCAGGGTGTCCGGGGCGGCGCCGTCCAGGGTGCCTCCGACGGCGGCGGCCACCTCGGCGAGGGTCAGTGCGATCACTGCTGCTCTACTCCTCGGTCGCCCCGGGCGACCGAGGTCCGCACGATCGATTCGCGCAGCACCTCCCGGTCGTCGAAGGGGCGGATCTCGTTTCGTACGTACTGGCCGAGCTCATGGCCCTTGCCGGCCACCAACACGGTGTCCCCCGCCCGGGCGCGGGCTACCGCGAGCTCGATCGCCTCGGCCCGGTCGGGGACGACCAGGACGGCCCCGCGCTCGGCCTCGGGCACCGCGGCGGCGCCGGTCAGCATGCTGGCGAGGATCGCCAGCGGGTCCTCGCTGCGCGGGTTGTCGCTGGTCAGCAGCGCCGTGTCGGCGAGCCGGGCGGCGATGGCGCCCATCGGGCCGCGCTTGTGGGGGTCGCGGTCGCCGCCGCAGCCGACCACGACGTGCAGCCGGCCCTTGGTGACCTCGCGCAGCGAGGCGAGGACGGCCTGCAGGGCGTCCGGCTTGTGCGCGTAGTCCACCACGGCGACGAACGGCTGTCCGGCGTCCACCCGCTCCAGCCGGCCCGGAACGCCGGGGACGGCGGCGACGCCCGCCACCGCCTGCTCCAGCGGCAGCCCGGCGGCGACCAGCGCGGTGATCGCGGCCAGCGCGTTGGAGACGTTGAACGGGCCGGGCAGCGGGACGGCGGCGTCCGCCTCGGCGCCGTCCGGGCCGACCACCCGGAAGGTGGAGCCGGTCGGGCCGAGCTGCACGTCCACGGCCCGCCAGTCGGCCTGGGCGGCGCCGGCGGCCGAGAAGGTGGTCACCGGGATCTTCGCCTCGGCGGCGAGCCGGCGGCCGTACTCGTCGTCCAGGTTGACCACGCCGTGGCGGGACTTGCCGGGCTGGAAGAGCCGCGCCTTCGCCTGGAAGTAGTCCTCCATGTCCGGGTGGAAGTCGAGGTGCTCGGGGGTGAGGTTGTTGAACAGCGCGACGTCGTACGTCACCCCGTCGGTGCGGCCGAAGACCAGGGCGTGGCTGGAGACCTCCATGGTCACCGCGTCCGCGCCGCGCTCGGCCATCACGCCGAGGATCGCGTGCAGGTCGGTGGCCTCGGGGGTGGTGCGCTCGCTCTTGATCCGCTCCTGGCCGACCCGCATCTCGACGGTGCCGATCACGCCCGGGCTGCGCCCGGCGCCGCGCAGACCGCCCTCGACCAGGTACGAGGTGGTGGTCTTGCCGTTGGTGCCGGTCAGCCCGATCATCAGCAGCCGCTCGGACGGGTGGCCGTAGACGATCGCCGCCAGCTCGCCCATCCGGGCCCGCGGCCGGTCCACCACCAGCAGCGGCAGGCCGGTGGGGGCGGCCAGCTCGGCGCCCGCCGGGTCGGTCAGCACGGCCACCGCGCCGGCCTCCGCGGCCTTGCCGGCGAAGGCCGCGCCGTGGTGGTTGGCGCCCGGGAAGGCCACGTACACGTCGCCCGGACGCACCGCACGGGAGTCGTGGGTGACGCCGGTGACGTCGGCGCCCTCGACGGGCGGCAGGCCCAGCCGGGCGGCCAGCTCGGCGAGCGGCAGGGCGGCGGTCCCGGTCGGGCGGGGCGGGCTCACGGTGGTTTGGCTGGGTTTCGGCACGGCGGGAAGGCTATCCGCCGAAGGGTGCCCAGGGCCAAACCGGGCCTTCTCGGGGTCGCCGGCCGCACCGGCCCGCTGGTTGCTCATCCTCGCTCACGGCTTCCACTCGACGGGCAGGTTCGGCGCCTGGCTGCCGCTCGGCGGGACCTGCATGGTCTTCAGGGTGAACTCCATCACCTGCTTGAACACCGGCCCGCACAGCTGGCCGCCGAAGTGGCCGTTGACCGGGCCCTGGAGGGTGCAGGAGACGGTGTACCGGGGGGCGTCGGCCGGGGCGAAGCCGATGAAGGAGGCGGTGTAGCCGTCGTAGCCCTTGCCGTCGGCGGCCCCCCGGTTGGCGGTGCCGGTCTTGCCGGCGACCCGGTAGCCGGGGATGGCGGCGTTGCCGCCGGTGCCCTGCTCGTCGTCGACGACCGACTCCAGCATCGAGGTGAGGGTCTTGGCGGTCTGCTCGCTGACCACCCGGGTCTGCTCGCCCGGCGCGGTCGGAGTGTACTTGCCGTCCGGCCCGGTGACGCCCTGGACGATGCTGGGCGCGACCCGCACCCCGCCGTTGGCGATGGTCGAGTACACCGAGGTGGCCTGCATCGCGTTCAGCTGCAGTGGGCCCTGGCCGAAGGAGATGTTGTACTTCTCCGAGGCGACCAGGTCCTCCGGCTTCTTGAGCATCCCGGGCGTCTCGCCGGGGAAGTTCAGGCCGGTCGGCTGGGCCACGCCGAACTTGCGCAGGTAGCCGTCCAGCACCTGGTTGGCCTTCAGCTGGTCGCCGTCGCCGAGGGTCTCGACCGCCTCGATGGTGCCGATGTTGGAGGACTTGGCCAGCACCCCGGCCAGGGTCAGGTACCAGTCGCCGTGTTCGACGTCGTCCTTGAACTGCTGCCCGGCCCGGACCAGCCGGTTCGGCACGGTGACCCTGGTGTCCCAGTTGGCCTTGCCGGAGTCCAGCACGGCGGCCAGGCTCATCAGCTTGGCGGTGCTGCCCGGCTCGTAGGCGTCGACCAGGGCCGGGTTGCCCATCTGGGACTGCTTGGCCAGGCTCAGGTCGTTCGGGTTGAAGCCGGGCGCGCTGGCCATCGCGATGACCTGGCCGGTCTTCACGTCCTGGACGATGACGTAGCCCTTCTCCGCGCCGGAGTTGGCCACCTGGTCGGTGATCGCCCGCTGGGCGGCCCACTGGATGTCCCGGTTGATGGTCAGCTTGATGTCGCTGCCGGGCACGGCCGGATCCATCGAGCCGCCGGCGGTGGGCACCAGCCGGCCGCCGGCCTGGGCGTAGCTGCTGTGGCCGTCCTTGCCGGCCAGCTGCTTCTGGTACTGCAGCTCCAGCCCGCCGGCGCCCTCGCCCTCGCCGTTGACGAAGCCGACCAGGTTGGCGGCCAGCCCCTCGGCCGGGTAGATCCGCTTCTGGGTCTCCCGGTTGAACACCCCGGCCAGCGGGTTGGCGCACTCGTTGTCCACCCGGGTCCGCCCGCCCTGGTCGGCGGGCCTGCCGAGCAGCTTCCTCTGGGCCTGGCAGGTGCGCGAGCCGGCCTTCTTCTCCAGGCCCGCCTTGAGGTCGCTGATCTGGTTCTTGGCGGCCGGGGTCTGCTGGGCGGCGAGCCGCTTGTAGCGGGTCTTGGGGGTGTGCAGGTCGGCGGCGATCTTGTCCCGGGCGACGCCGAGGATCGGCGACAGCAGGGCGGCCGCCTGCTCCGGCGCGTCCGGGATGCCGGTCGCCTCGGGGGTGAACATCGCCGGGTCGGCGGTGATGTCGTACGCGTCCACGGTCGCGGCCAGCGCGACCCCGTCGGAGGACGTTATCGAGCCGCGCTCGGCGGTGATCGGGATGTTCTGGTAGCGGTTGGTGTTGGCGTCGGCGGCCAGCGCGTCGGCGTCCACCAGCTGGAGCTGCACCAGGCGCCCGGCGAAGACCGAGAACACCAGCGACAGCGCCACGGTGATCACCCGCAGCCGACGCTTCGGCTCGGCCAGCTTCAGCGCCTTGGGGCGCTGCGGCACCCGGGACTTCGGACGCGGCCGCACCGCCGACTGGCTGCGGGCCGGCGGACGGCCCTCCGGGCGGCGCTGCTGCGGCGCGCGCGGGGTGCGGTCGGCGGCGGCCTTGGCGGGCTGCGCCTTGGCCGACTGGCTGCGCGCGGGCTGGCCCTTCGCGGGCTGGGCCTTGCCGGACTGGCCCCGGACGGGCTGGCCCTTGGCCGGCCGCCCCTTCGCGTCAGCGGGCTGGCCGCGCCCGGCGGCGGGTCGGGCCGCACCGGCGCGCGGCGGCTGCCGACGGCCGGACCCGGAACCGGAGCCGGAGCCGGACGGCTGACGAGGCGTGCTCATGCGACCGCCTCGCTACGCTCGGCGGGCGCTTCGCACAATTCGCACCTCTCGATGATTCGCTCGTTCCACTCGCTCATCGGGTACCGCCCCCGTGCTGCGCCGGCGCGGACGACACCGGGTTGAGCTGGATCACCGAGTCACCGGCCGAGGCCGCCGGGGTCGGCGGCGGCGCGGGCGCCTGACTCGTCGGCTGCGCCGAAGGCTGGGCACTGGGCGAGGCACTCGGTGCGGCGCTCGGCTGGGCCGGGGCCGCGCTCTGGGCCCCCGGCGAGGGCTGCTTCATCGGCCACGGTTCGACCGTCGACTTCTTCACCGGCGGGCTGTCCTTCGCCGAGCCGGGAGTGCCGAGCACCTTGCCCCCGTTCGGCACGTCCAGGAAGGCCATCCCGCCGGCCGGAACCATGCCCAGCTCACCGGCCCGCCTGGCCAGCGCGTCCGGGGCCGAGCTCTGGTCGATCTCGTGCTGGAGGCTCTGCTGCTCGTCGGTCGCCTTGGTGGTCTGCTTCTGCAGCCGGGACAGTTCGAAGGAGCCCTCGTTGAGCGCCGTGTTCAGCGCCAGCAGGCCGAGCAGCCCCGCCGCCAGCAGCACCACCACGAGCACCGCGAACGGCGTGCGCCCCCGCACGGGGCGCCGCCCCGGCCGGACCGTGATCCGCACCCTGCCCTGTCCGGGGAGTCCTCCCCGCCCCGCCCGGACCTCACCGGCCACCGGCCCCACCGCTCTCCTCCGCCCTTCGGACCCCGCCGGAGCCGATCCTCAGCCCCGCTTGCTTCGGTCCCTGATCCTCTCCGCCACCCGCAGCCGCACGGGCGCGGCGCGCCGGTTCTCCTCGATCTCCTCCTCGGTGGCCAGCTCGGCACCGCGGGTGATCAGTTTGAGCCAGGGCTGGTGCTCCTCCGGGATGAACGGGAGCCCCGGCGGGGCGGTGCTGGTCGCCCCGGCGGCGAAGTACTGCTTCACCAGTCGGTCCTCCAGCGACTGGTACGACATCACCACCATCCGGCCGCCTACCGCGAGGACGTCCAGCGCGCCCGGGATCGCCCGGTCCAGGACCTCCAGCTCGCCGTTGACCTCGATCCGCAGCGCCTGGAAGGTCCGCTTGGCCGGGTTCCCGCCGGTCCGGCGGGTCGCCGCCGGAATGGCGTTGCGCACCAACTCCACCAGACGCGCGCTGTTGGTGAACGGTTCCTTCGCCCGCTCCCGCACGATGACCGAGGCGATCTTCCCGGCGAACCGCTCCTCGCCGTACACCTTGAGGATCCGGGCCAGGTCGCCGTGGCTGTAGGTGTTGAGGACCTCCGCCGCGCTGATCCCCCGGGTCTGGTCCATCCGCATGTCCAGCGGCGCGTCCTGGGCGTAGGCGAAGCCGCGGTCGGCCTCGTCCAGCTGCATCGAGGAGACGCCGAGGTCGAACAGCACGCCGTCCACCCGGTCGATGCCCAGCCGCTCCAGCACCTCGGGGATCTCGTCGTACACCGCGTGCACCAGGGTGGCCCGGTCGCCGAACGGGGCCAGCCGCTCGGCGGACAGCTTCAGTGCCTGCGGGTCGCGGTCCACCGCGATCAGCCGGACCTCCGGGAACTGGGTCAGCAGCGCCTCGCTGTGCCCGCCGAGGCCGAGGGTGGCGTCCACCACCACGGCGCCGGGGCGCGAGATCGCCGGGGCCAATGCGTCCATGCACCGCTGCAGCATCACCGGAACGTGCTTGGGACCCGGTTCGTTGGTGGTCATGCGCGGTGGCGCCCTTCCTCGGTGCGGAGCAGCCCGTCGTCCGGGAGCTCCGACCATTCTCGCCCACCGCCTGCCGGCACGACGACGCGGCCCGTGGTCCCCGCCCGCTCGAGAGGAAGGTCGTGGCCGCCGGGCGCCGGGGAAGGTGCGCCAGGTGAACACGGAGCGGGTGGAGGCCACAGGCCGCATCGGCCGGGCCACACCGGCCGAGGACGCCCGGTTGACGGGCTCCGGCGGGTGTGCTCCAACGCGCCGCAACTCTATCGCGCGGGCCCCTCCAGTCAATGGTCCGCTCCGGCGCACCACCCGGGCGGCGGTACGGATCACCGCAGGTCGCGGCCCTCGGGGCGGTCCGGCGGGGACACCGATGGGGGCCTCCGGCGAGTGCCGCGCGCCCCGTCGAGCGACCGGGCGCGAACCCACAAGCCGCAGCCCGGGACAAACCGTCCCGTTGTCGCTATGCGCTCGATCACAGCGGTGCGTTCTGTAGCACTTCGCCCCACCGCGCGGCCCCGGATCGCACTAACGTCGCCCTCATGACAGTGACCCCCGACCGGCCCACGCCGAACGCCGCTGCCGACTCTCCCAGCTCCACCGTCATCGACCGCTTCGTCACGGCCAACCGCGAGTACGCGGTGACCTTCCGGGACGGCGGCATGGACGCCCGGCCCGTCCAGCAGATCGCCGTGGTGGCCTGCATGGACGCCCGCCTCGACCTGTTCGCGGCACTCGGCCTCGAACTGGGCGACGCCCACGTCATCCGCAACGCCGGCGGCGTCGTCACCGACGACACCATCCGGTCGCTGACGATCAGCCAGCGCGCCCTGGGCACCCGCTCGATCGCGCTGATCCACCACACCGGCTGCGGCCTGCTCGGACTCACCGAGGACTTCCGCCGCGAACTGGAGCTGGAGGTCGGCCAGCGCCCGCAGTGGGCGGTGGAGGCCTTCGTCGACCTCGACGGCGACGTCCGCCAGTCCATGCAGCGGGTCCGCACCTCCCCCTTCCTGCTGCACACCGACGACGTCCGCGGCTTCGTCTTCGACGTCCACACCGGCCTGCTGCGCGAGATCCGGTAGCCCTCGACGCCCTCCCCGCCCGGCCAACGGCGTCCGGGCGGGCACCCGCCCCGCCCCGGAGGCGAGCGGGCGAGTAGCCCAGGACCGCCCCGAGCCGAAGGGGCGCGCCGACGCCGAAAGGGAGAAGCGCGGGAGCGACGCAGGAGCGACGGAGCGCCGACCGTCGGCGTCGGACCAGGAGCGCCCCGGAGGCGAGCGGGCGAGTAACCGCCGAATGGTGACTTCTGGCCGCCGTACGGGGGAGAATGCGCCTGCCGGTCAGGCCCCGAACCACCTGGGGCGGCCGGGCCGCAGGCCGCCGAACCGGCGCCGGATCCTCCTTCGGAACCGCCCCCGGAGCGGCCGCGTCAAGCATGGGGTGGGGTCCGGCCTCGGGTGAGGCGGGCGCAGCGTGCCAGGGAGCGTAAACGGGTGACGAGCTACGACGATCAGGCCGGTCTCGGCAGTCCTGCGGGGGGCGGACAGAGGGCGAACGGGTACCACCAGGTCGGGCTCCCCGAGCTCGCCGCGGTCGTGGACCGGGTCCGCGCCAACATCGAGAGCGTGATCGAGGGCAAGCCGGAGGCGGTCCGGATCGCCCTGACCGTGCTGCTCGCCGAGGGCCACCTGCTGCTGGAGGACGTGCCCGGCGTCGGCAAGACCATGCTTGCCAAGGCGCTCGCCCGGTCCGTCGACTGCACCGTGCGCCGCATCCAGTTCACCCCTGACCTGCTGCCCTCGGACGTCACCGGCACCAACATCTACGACCAGCAGCAGCACGACTTCGAGTTCCGCCCGGGCGCGATCTTCGCCCAGATCGTGGTCGGCGACGAGATCAACCGCGCCTCGCCCAAGACCCAGTCCGCGCTGCTGGAGTCCATGGAGGAGCGCCAGGTCACCATCGACGGCACCACCTACGAGCTGCCCTCGCCGTTCATGGTGGTGGCCACCCAGAACCCGGTCGAGATGGAGGGCACCTACCCCCTCCCGGAGGCCCAGCGGGACCGCTTCATGGCCCGGATCTCGATCGGCTACCCCAGCCCCGAGGCGGAGTTCGCGATGCTCGACGTGCACGCCGGCGCCAACCCGCTGGCCGACCTCCAGCCGGTCGCGCACGCCGCCGACATCCTCAAGCTGGTCGACCTGGTCCGCACCGTGCACATCGCCGACCCGGTCCGCCGCTACGCCGTCGACCTGGTCGCCGCCACCCGCACCAGCCCCGAGCTGCGGCTGGGCGCCTCGCCGCGCGCCACCCTGCACCTGGTCCGGGCCGCCCGCGCCGCCGCCGCGCTGGACGGGCGCGACTACGTCACCCCGGACGACATCCAGCGCCTGGCCGTCCCGGTCCTCGCCCACCGCCTGATGCCGACCGCGGAGACCCAGCTCGGCCGCCGCACCTCCGAGCAGATCGTGACCGACCTGGTGGCCCGGCTGCCGCTGCCGCGTCCGCAGGGCAGCCCGGTCGTCCGGAGGGGCTGAGGTGGCCTCATCAGCCGATCAGACCGGCGGACTGCGGGCCGGACTGCGCGGCCTCACCACCCGGGGCCGTTCCTTCCTCGCGGCCGGCCTGACCGCGGTGGTCTGCGCCTACGTGCTCGACCAGGACGCGCTGCTGCGGGTCGGCGTGCTGCTCGCCGCGCTGCCGTTGGCCGCCGCCCTGGTGGTCGCCAACACCCGCTACCGGGTGGCCAGCGGCCGCCGGCTCAGCCCGCACCGGGCGATCGCCGGCCAGGAGGCCCGGGTCCACCTGCGGGTGGACAACGTCTCCCGGGTGCCCACCGGTCTGCTGCTGCTGGAGGACAAGGTCCCGTACGTGCTCGGGCCGCGCCCGCGCTTCGTGCTGGACCGGGTCGAGCCGCGCGGCTTCCGTGAGGTCTCCTACCGAGTCCGATCCGACCTGCGTGGCCGCTACCCGCTCGGGCCACTGCAGCTGCGGCTGTCCGACCCGTTCGGAATGTGCGAGGTCAACCGCGCCTTCACCGCCTCCGACGTGCTCACCGTCGTCCCGCAGGTCCAGACGCTGCCGCAGGTGCGGCTCACCGGCGAGTGGATCGGCCAGGGCGAGAGCCACACCCGCACCCTGGCGCTGGCCGGGGACGACGACGTGATCCTGCGCGAGTACCGTCCCGGCGACGACCTGCGCCGGGTGCACTGGCGCTCCACCGCCAAGTACGGCGAGCTGATGGTGCGCCGCGAGGAGCAGCCGCAGAAGGCCCGCGCCACCGTCCTGCTGGACACCCGCGAGGTGGGGCACCGGGGCACCGGCCCCGCCTCCTCCTTCGAGTGGGCGGTCAGCTGCGCCGCCTCCGTCGCCGTGCACCTGCTGGAGCGCGGCTACCAGACCCAGCTGCTCACCGACACCGGTCAGTGGGTGCCCGGGCCCGGCACCGGCGGCCACAACCTCGCCGCCGACACCTCCGGGCTGATCCTGGACGCCCTCGCGGTCGCCGACCTGTCCGACGGCGCCGGGATCTCCCGCGCCGAGGAGCCGCTGCGGGCCGGCGGCGAGGGCCTGCTGGTCGCCGTGCTCGGCGACCTGGACGCGGCGCAGACGGCCAGGCTGGCCCGGCTGCGCGACCGCACCGGCGGGGCGATCGCCTTCCTGCTCGACACCGAGACCTGGGCCGGGCTGCGGATGCTCGCCCCGGACACCGGCGGCGACGCGTTCCGCGAGCGGGTCCGGGAGCTGCGCCGGGCCGGCTGGACGGTCCTGCCGGTCCGGGCCGGCGACTCCGTGCCGGACCTGTGGCGGGCCGCCGACGGCGCGAAGACCACCGCCCCCTACCGAGAAGAGGCCGGCGCGTGACCACCCGGGCCAAACTGACCGTTTACTCGGCGCTGGCCACCGCCCTCGCCTCGCTGTGCATGCTCCCGCTGCTGACCACCCGCGGCTGGTTCACCCACGCCCTCCTGGTGGTCGGGGTGATCTCGGCGGTCGGCGCGGGCCTGCGCCGCTCCCCGCTGTACCGCTGGTCGGTGCCGACGGCCCAGGTGCTGGTGCTGCTCCTGCTGATGCTGATCGGCTTCGCCGGCTCCGGGATGACCGGCGGCGTGCTGCCCGGACCGTCCGCGCTGCGCGTGCTCAGCCGGGTCTTCTCCTCCGGCCTCGACGACATCGTGCAGTACGCCCTCCCGGCGCCACCGACCCCCGGTCTGCGGCTGATCCTGGTCTCCGCGGTCGGCCTGATCGCCGTGCTGGTGGACACCATCGCGGTGACCTACCGGCGCGCGGCGCTGGCCGGGCTGCCGCTGCTGGCGATGTACTCGATCGGCAACGGCTTCGCCGGGAAGCAGGGCGGCAGCTGGATCTGGTTCTGCTTCGCCGCCGCCGGCTACCTGGTGCTGCTGTTCGCGGAGGGCCAGGACCGGGTCTCCCGCTGGGGCCGGGTCTTCCGCGGCGGCGCGCGCGGCACGGTGACCTCCAACCAGGTCAGCCTGGGCGGCCAGCAGGTCGGCGTGCTGGCGCTGGCTTTGGCGATGCTGCTGCCGGTGTTCCTGCCGCGCTGGGACTTCGGGCTGCTGGACTCCGGCTCCGGCGGGTCGTCCGGCAGCGGCACCGGCCTCGGCCGGAGCGTGACGAGCAGCCTCGACCCGATGATCAGCCTGGAGTCCGCGCTCACCAAGCCGAGCGACGACGTGCTGCTCACCTACACCCTGGACAGCGACCTGGCCGACCAGACCTACCTGCGCACCGGCTCGCTGGACCAGTTCGACGGCGCCAGCTGGAAGCTCGGCAGCACCGTGGTCAGCGACCTCCCCAGCACCCTGCCCACCCCCGAGGGACTGCGGGACCCCAACGTCCCCCGGGTCGAGGGCGACTTCCAGGTCAGCGAGAAGCTGGAGAAGAGCTGGCTGCCGATGCCGTACCCGGCCGCGTCCGTCCAGGTCCCCAACCGCGGCGACTGGAAGCTCGACCCGGTGACCCGCACCGTCGTGCCGGTCACCGAGCGGGCGATCCGCGGGCTGCGCTACCACGTCACCTCGCTGGACCTGCGGCCGACCGCGGACGAGCTGCGCACCGCGCCGACCGCCCCGCAGGACATCCGGGACCGCTACACCGCCGTCCCCTCCGACCTGCCGACGGTGGTCGCGCAGCAGGCCAGGGCGATCACCGCCGACGCGCACACGGACTACGACCGGGCGACGGCGCTGGTGAACTACTTCACCGGCCCGCAGTTCAAGTACGACACCTCGGTCGAGGGCGGCACCGGCAGCAACGCGATCGCGGTCTTCCTGCGCGACCGCCGGGGCTTCTGCGTGCACTTCGCCTCCACCATGGCGGCGATGGCCCGGGTGCTGAAGATCCCGGCCCGGGTCGCGGTCGGCTTCACCCCCGGCGACAGCAAGGACGGCAACACCTACTCGGTCACCGGCCGGATGTACCACGCCTGGCCCGAGCTGTACTTCTCCGGCTACGGCTGGACGCGCTTCGAGCCGACCCCGAGCCGGGGCGTCCCGACCCACTACACCGAGGCCTCCAGCGCCCCGACCACGGCGCCCACCCACCAGCCGACCGCCGCGACGACCAGCGCGGCCGCCGTCCCGGCGCCGACCAGCAGCTCGGACTGCACCGCCAAGCAGCGTCAGCTGGACGAGTGCGGGCCCAAGGGCAAGGTCGTCAGCCAGGCCGCCGAGGAGTCCTGGCTGCTGTCCGGGCAGGTGCTCGGCACCCTGGCCGTGGTGGTGGTGCTGATCGCCCTGCTGCTCGTACCGATGTTCTGGCGCACCGCCGTGCGCCGTCGCCGGCTCGGCGGTGGCGGGCGGCGCCGGCCCGGCGGGGACGGCCCGACCGAGCTCACCGACGCCCAGGTGCTGGCCGCCTGGGACGAGCTGGTCGACTCCGCCTGGGACCTCGGAATTCCCCCGGACGAGTCACGCACTCCGCGCTCGGCCGCCCGGCGGATCACCGAGAAGGCGGACCTGGACGCGGAGGCGGCGGCCGCCACCGGGCGGCTGGCGCTGGCCACCGAGCGGGTGCTCTACGCCCCGTCCGGGCCGGTCACCACGGCTCCGCTGGCCGCCGACGTCCGCACCGCCCGACGCGCCCTGCAGGCCGGCGCCGGTCGGCGCGGGCGGATCCGGGCGCTGTTGCTGCCGCCGTCCTCGGCGCAGCTGTGGTGGCGGATCTCCGACGCGGTGCAGACGGCCCGGGCTGCCGTCGCCACCGGGACCGGCCGGGCCGTCGAGGCGGTCACCGGCCCGGTGCGGCGGGTGTTCACCCGGCGCGGGCGGTCCACCCCCGGGTCCTGACCGGGACGAGAGAGCCGGGGCGGGCAGTCGATCGACTGCCCGCCCCGGCTCTCTCGTGTGTCAACCCCTGACGTACGGTTCAGAAACCGCCGGTCTGCTCGTCCCGGCGGCGCTGCCAGCGCTGCTCCACCCGGTCCATCATCCCGGCCTTGCGGCGCGGGGCGGCGGCCTGGCGGGGACCGGAGCCCTGGCTCGCGGGCCCGCGGCGCCAGCCGGTCACGGCGAACACCGCGCACCCGAGCATCACCAGGAACCCCACGACGCTGACCCAGATCTGGTCCGGAACGACCATGCCGCCCATCAGCAGGCCGACCCCCAGCACGAAACCGGCGACGGCCAGGTAGACCCGCCGACGGGTGTAGGTGCGCAGCCCGGTTCCCTCAAGCGCTGACGCGAATTTGGGATCTTCGGCATACAGCGCTCGCTCCATCTGGTCGAGCAGTCGCTGCTCGTGCTCCGAGAGCGGCACGGAGTCCTCCTACTCGTCGGTCGCGGGTGCGACCGGTCCGCCACCCCGGTCGGGGAGGCCAGTCCAATCAGCCTTGGGCACACGGTCGGACGCCCGTGCGGGGGACCCGGCCCGTGTCGTCCATATGCCCCACGCATCCGGCTGTCATGCTTTCCGGCTTTACCCAGATCATACGGTCCGTGGGCCCGTTGCGGGGTGGTCTGCGCCGCGTGGGCCGGGCCACTTCGCCCGGGCAGGGCCGTACCGGGTCAACGCGGGACGGCTCGGACAAGTGCCCGATGCGATGGAATCGGTCCGGACCCGGGGAGCTCCGCGAGCGCACCGGGGCGAGGGCGGTCATCCGGCGGCCGTCCGGGAACCGAACCGCCACCGCACGGTGGGTGAGGGACCGTACGGCGGCGGGCGGTACTGCCGGGTCTTCCGGGACGCTCCGGAGGAGTCCTCAGGCCAGGGTGGCCAGCACGTGCAGCTGGGTGGCCACGGCGTGGAAGGCGGGCTGCGCGGCGGCGGCCTCCTCCAGCTTCAGCAGCGCCTCCATGGCGCCCGGCTCGGTGTCCACCAGCACGCCGGGCACCAGGTCGGCGAAGACCCGGACGCCGTGCACCGACTCCACCCGCAGGCCCGCGCCCTCGGCCAGCCGGCTCAGCTCCTCGCCGGTGAAGCGGCGCGGCATCGGGTCCTGCTCGCCCCAGCGGCCGTCGACGGCGGAGAGCACCGTACGGGCCTCGTTGAAGTGGCCGGCCAGCGCGCGGGCCAGCACGGCGCCGTTGCGGTTGGCGGCCAGCAGGCTGACCAGGCCGCCCTCGCGCAGGGTGGCGGCCAGGCTGCCGAGCGACTCGGCCGGGTCGTCCACCACCTCCAGCACGCCGTGGCAGAGCACCGCGTCCACGGTGCCGGGCGCGACCAGCTCGGGCAGCGTCTGGGTGTCGCCCTGGACGGCCCGGATCAGGTCCGTCACCCCCGCCTCGGCGGCCCGGCGCTCCAGCGCGAACAGCGCGTCCGGGCTCGGGTCCACCACGGTGACCCGGTGGCCGAGCTTGGCCACCGGCACGGCGAAGTTGCCGGTGCCGCCGCCGGTGTCGACCACGTCGAGCACCGGCTGGTCCAGCTCGGCCACCCGCTTCTCGAGGGCTGCCCGCACCACCTCCCACACCACGGCGGTACGCAGGGCACTGCGGGGACGCGTCGGGTACAAGGTGGGGCTCCTTGGCACGTGCAGGTCGATCGGGATGCCTCCACCTTAGACCGGGCGGGCCCCCGCGCCGCTCACGCCCGGTGGCTGTCGCCGTCGAGCGGCAGCCGGGGCGCGGGCGGGGCCGGGCGCAGGCCGAGCAGGCGCTCGACCAGGCGCAGGAACAGGGCCGAGTTGCGGATCAGGTCGTCGGCGTCGCGGGCCGAGGCGGCGCCCCGGATCCCGGCCTCGGCGGCGGCCCGGCGGCGGGCGCCGGCGCCGTAGTAGAGCGCCCATTCGGCCAGCTCGGGGGCCACCTCGGGCAGCACCTCCCAGGCGCTGCGGATGGCCTTGCGGCGTCGCGGGTTCTTCTCCGGCCGCCCGCGGACGGCCAGCACGGCGGCCACCGTGCGCAGCGCGGCCAGGTGGGCGGTGGCGTAGCGCTCCAGCGGATCCTCCAGCGCGCGGGCACGGGCCAGCGTGCGGTGGGCGTCGGCGAGCAGGTCGAGGGCGGCGGGCGGCGCGGCCGTCCGGCGCAGCACGGGATGGACGTCCCGCCCGGCGGGCCGGCCACCGGCAGGGCCGGGGACGTGCGGAAGGGCGGCGGAGTGGAGGCGGGCGGTGACGGGCTCAGGGTGGCTGATGGTCATGGTCTCCCCCGTTCCGAGGCAGCGCGCGGACCGGGCGGTCCGTGCTCCCCCATCGTGGACCGCACCACTGACAACCGGGCCCCGGGAAGGGCGTACCGGCGGCGGTCGCGGTCCCCCCGGTCCGCGCCGCCGCCGTCTGCCGTCGCCCCGCCCACCCCCCACCGGGTGGCGGTGGCGAACTCCCCCCGTTCTCCCCCGTCCGGTGACCGGCCTCCCCCCGGCCCGCTCCGCCGCCCCGTGCCGGCGGTGCGGGGCCCGAGACCGGCGCCCGACCGCGGATCCGAGCCGCCGTCCCCCGGGCCCTCCCGGCCGGGGGAACGGACGGATCCGCCACCCGGGCGGCCGGCGCCCGACGCGCCGTCCTCCCGGGTGCCACCACTCTCCCGTCCCGGCAGGTCGGAGGCCATCCGCTGACGTACTCAACCGCGGATCTGAGTACCCGTACTCAGTCGCCCTCGGGCCCGCCGGGCGCGGAACCGCGGCGGTGGCCCGTGGCGTCCCGGGTCCCGGGTCCCGGTACGGTACGGCGGGGCCGTTGCGGTCCCGACCGGGGTCGCAGGACCCGGGAGAGCGAGGAGGGGGACGCGATGACGGTCCTGCCGCTGATCTTCACCAGCGGTCTGGCCAGCGGCATCAACGCGTACGCGGTGGTGCTGCTGCTCGGCCTGCTGGGCCGGTTCGCCGGGGCGGAGTCGGTGCCGCACCCGCTGGAGCGCACCGACGTGCTGATCGCGGCGGCCGTGCTGTTCCTGCTGGAGGCGGTGGCCGACAAGATCCCGTACGTCGACACCGTCTGGGACGCCGTGCACACCGTGATCCGGCCGATCGCCGGCGCCGTCGTCGGCGTGCTGATCGCGAGCAACGACCCGGGCTCGCTCAGCACGGTCGTGGCCGGGGCGATGGGCGGCACCACGGCACTGGTCACCCACCTGGTGAAGGCCTCGCTGCGGATGGCCGTCAACACCTCGCCCGAGCCGGCCAGCAACATCGTGGTCAGCCTGCTGGAGGACCTCTCGGTGGCCGGCCTGGTCACCCTGGCGATCTTCCACCCCTGGCTGGCCGCCTCGGTCGCCGCGGTACTGCTGCTGATCGGCCTGCTGCTGGTCCGGCTGGTGATCGGCAGGATCCGGGCGTTCCGGGCCCGCCGCCACGAGCGCAGGGCCGCCCGGGCGGCCGCTGACGGGGCTTACGCAGGTCAGAACACCTAGGGCGTGTCTCGTGGGTTTCGTCGGCCCCGGCAAGGACCCACGAGACACGCCCTAGGATCGGGTGCCATGGCACGGATCGTCATCATCGGCGCAGGAATGAGCGGGCTCGCGGCGGCCTCCCGGCTGGCGACCCTCGGTCACCGGGTGACGGTCTGCGAGGCGAGCGGCACGTACGGCGGCATGGTCGGCCGGTACGAGCGCGACGGCTTCGCCTTCGACACCGGTCCCGGGCTGCTCCCGCTGCCCGCCGTCTACCGCGACCTCGCGCTGAAGACCGGCAAGGAGCCGCTGGAAGAGCTGGTCGAGCTGGCGCCGGTGGACCCGGAGAGCCGGCACCTGTTCCCCGACGGCACCGCCGTCACCCTGCCCAACGCCTCGCGCGGCGGCGTCAGCCAGGCCCTGGACGCCGCCTTCGGCGCGGGCTCCGGCGCCCGCTGGAGCGAGGTGATGAACCACGGCCGGATGGTCTGGGAGGCCACCCGCCGCCCCCTGCTGGAGGAACCGCTCCCGGCTGACCGGGCCTTCCTGGGCACCGACCCGTACCCCGTCCCGCCGGCCACCGGCCTGGCCCGGCTGCGCCGCCCCCGGCCGTGGACCCTCCGGGACGTCGCCGCACGCGAGCTCGGCGGCCATCCCGGCCTCACCGCCCTGCTGTCCGAGGCCGCGATCCGGTACGGCTTCGCCCCCGGTCAGGCCCCGGCCGGGGCCACGGTGCTGCCGTACATGGAGCAGTCCTTCGGCGTCTGGTACGTCCGGGGCGGCCTGCGGGCCCTGGCGCAGGCCGTGCACCGGCGCTGCGAGCTGCGCAAGGTCGAGTTCCGCTTCGACACCCCGGTCACCCGGGTGGTCGTCGAGGACGGCCGGGCGCGCGGGGTGGAGACGGCGGACGGCCGGATCGAGGCCGACCTGGTCGTCTCGGCGATGGACGCGGGCGCCCTGCACCGCCACGGCCTCGCCGAGTGGCCGGGGATGCCGCCCGAGGCGTGGGAGCCACAGCAGGTGCCCGGCCGGTTCAGCGTGCTGCTGGCCCTGCGCGGGCCCCGCCCGGAGGGCACCGCGCACCGGACGGTGGTGCACGCGGCCGACCCGGCGGCGGAGGAGGCGGCGCTGACCGGCTCCGCCCCGCTCTGCGAACGCCCCACCGTGCAGGTGCTCCGCCCGGACGACCCGGCGCTGCGCCCCGACGACGCCCACGAGAGCGTGGTGCTGACCGCGACCGTCCCGGCCCAGGGCGACGTCGACTGGACCGCCCCGGGCGTCGCCGACCACTACGCGGACCGGCTGCTCGCCCACGTCGACGCGGCCGGCCTGGGCCTGCGCGACCGGCTGCTGTGGCGGGTCGTCCGCACCCCGGAGGACACCCGCCGCGAGACCGGCGCCCTCGCCGGCGCCGTCGCCCGCCCCGTCCTGGCCGGCACCTCCGGCCGGTGGCTCAAGGCCGCCAACGAAGCCCCCGTCCCCGGGCTCCACCTCATCGGCGCCAACGCCCACCCCGGCGGCGGCCTGTCCCGCGTCGGCATGTCCGCCTGCATCGCGGCGAACCTCATCGGCCCGGCATGAGCGCCGTCGGCCGCCCTGCTCAGCCCTGCTGCCAGGTGTTCTGCTGCTGGTGGCCGTAGCCGCTCTGGTCGTACGCCGGCTGCTGCGGGATGCCCTGGCCGTGCTGCTCGGGCTGGGGCTGCCACTGCTGCTGGTGTTGCTGGTGCTGCTGCTGGGCGTTCGGGTCCCAGGCCTGCTGCGGGTAGCCCGCGTACGGGTCCTGCTGCTGGTAGCCGCCGTACGGGTCCTGCTGCTGGGGGTAGCCGCCGTAGGACTGCTGCTGGTCGTAGGCGTAGGCGGGCTGCTGCTGGGTCTGCCACTGCTGCTGGTCGTAGCCGGACTGGTAGGCGGGGGCGTACGGGTCCTGCTGCGGCGGGGCCTGCTGCTGCTCGTAGTACGCGGGGGCGTAGACGCCGTCCTGGGCCAGTTCCTGCATCTCGAAGGGCGCGGTCCGCTCGACCTCCGGCTCCTCCTCGGCGGCCGGCACCGGCGCCGCCGACGCGACCGGGGTCTCCTCGACCGCGCTGACCTCGCCGACCCGCTTCTCCTCCGCCGTCCCGGCGGCCGCGACCGCCGCGCCGCTGGTCAGGGCGCCGAGCAGGGGCACCTTGGCGAGCGGGCCGGGCAGGCCGCCGTCGGCCTTCCGCAGGGACCAGCCGGCCTGGTAGCCCTTCTTGACCGAGAGGGTGACGAAGGCCTGGCCGACCGCGAACAGGCCCGCTCCGGCGCCGATCACCACGACCGAGCCCAGGCCCATCCCGACGACCACGCCGAGGAAGCCGGCCAAGGCGAGCACCCGCCAGTGCAGCGGCGCCCGGTTCTGCACCAGCACCTCGGCGATCAGCCAGAGCGCCACCACCGCCAACGCGACGTACAGCAGCAGGTATCCGATGCCCATCCGCGCGCTACCTCCAGTCGCGTGCCCGCGCGCGCCGCGCGTGTGCGGCGACTGTACCGGTTCAACGGCCGGGGTACCGCATCGCGTTCCCGCCGCCGTCGGCACCGGCCGCACACGACCGGGCCCACCACCGCGGAACGGTGACGGGCCCGTGAACAGAGGGCTAGGAGCGCTGATGCAGGCCCAGGTTCTGGTAGATCTCCAGCGTCGCCGTCGAGTGGTTGAGCGTGATGAAGTGCAGGCCGGGCGCGCCCTCGGCGAGCAGTCGTTCGGCCATCGCGGTGGCGTGCTCCATGCCGACGGCCCGCAGCGCCGCCGGGTCGTCGACGGCGGCCCGCAGCCGGGCCTCCAGGTCGGCCGGGAAGGCCGAGCCGCTGAGCTGGGGGAAGCGCTCCAGCTGCTTGGCGTTGGTCACCGGCATGATCTCCGGGATGATCGGCGTCTCGCAGCCCGCGGCGGTGACCCGGTCGCGGAACCGCAGGTAGTCGTCCACCTCGAAGAACATCTGGGTGATCGCGTAGTCCGCGCCGGAGCGCACCTTCGCGATGAAGTGCCGGATGTCCTCGTCCCAGTCGGCCGAGCGCGGGTGCATGTTCGGGGAGGCCGCGACGCCGACGCAGAAGTCGCCGATGCCCTTGATCAGCTCCACCAGCTCGTAGGCGTAGGTGACGCCGTCCGGGTGACGGACCCATTCGCCCATCGGGTCGCCGGGCGGGTCGCCGCGGACCGCGAGGACGTTCCGCACTCCCTGGTCGGCGTACTGGCCGATGATGTTGCGCAGTTCGGCGACAGAGTGGTCCACGGCGGTCAGGTGGGCGACCGGGGTGAGCGTGGTCTCGGTGGCGATCCGGCCGACCATGTTGACGGTGCGCTCGCGCGAGGAGCCGCCGGCGCCGTACGTCATGCAGACGAAGTTCGGGTCCAGCGGTTCGAGTCGACGGATGGCGTCCCAGAGCTTCTGCTCGCCGACCTCGGTGCGGGGCGGCATGAACTCGAAGGAGAAGGAGCGCTTTCCGGCCGCCAGGAGCTCGCGGACCGTCAGTGCGCGGTCCGATCTCGTGGAAGCGATGCCGAGTGCCATGCTGGCAGGTTATCCGCCCCCCGAAGGGGCCGGACAACTCGATTCCACGATTCGGGACAAGTAGTGGACCCGCCTCCGCTTGCGCCCCGCACGCCCCCCGGCCCCGCTCGCACGCCCGTTCCCAGCGGCCCCGCTACGCTTGCTGCACCCCCAGCGAACCAGCGGAGCCTCATCGTGACCTCGTCCAGCAACCGGCCGGCCAACCCCATTGACGTGGAGGACGTCCGCACGCGCGTCAACGCCGCCCTCGCCGCGTTCATGGACGACCAGTCCGCGCTGCTCGGCAAGATCTCGCCGCAGCTGGTGCCCGCCGCCGACGCCCTGCGCGACTTCCTGCTGGACGGCGGCAAGCGGCTGCGCCCGGCCTTCTGCTACTGGGGCTGGCGGGCCGCCGGCGGCGCGGCCGGGGGCGAGGGGATCGCCAACGCGGCGGCCGCGCTGGAGCTCCTGCAGGCCAGCGCGCTGGTGCACGACGACCTGATGGACCGCAGCGACACCCGCCGCGGCCTGCCCTCGATCCACCGCCGCTTCGAGGCGCTGCACCGGGACAGCGGCTGGCGCGGCGACCGCGAGCAGTACGGCGCCTCGGCCGCGGTGCTGCTCGGCGACCTGCTGCTGATCTGGTGCGACGAGCTGTTCCTGCGCTCGGGCCTGGACCCGGCCGCCGTGCTGGGCGCCAAGCCGGTGTTCGACCTGATGCGCACCGAGGTCATGCTCGGCCAGTACCTGGACGTGCTGGAGCCGGTGGCCGGCGACTCGGCCGACGAGGGCGCGCTGGAGCGGGCGCGGACCGTCCTGCACTACAAGTCGGCGAAGTACACGATCGAGCGACCGCTGCAGGTCGGCGCCCTGCTCGCCGGAGCCGGGCCGGAGCTGGTCGAGGCCCTCGGGGCGTTCGGGCTGCCGCTGGGCGAGGCCTTCCAGCTGCGGGACGACCTGCTCGGCGTCTTCGGGGACCCTGCCGTCACCGGCAAGCCCGCCGGGGACGACCTGCGCGAGGGCAAGCGCACCCTGCTGGTCGCCCACGCGATGCGCGCCCTGCCGCAGGCCGACGCCCGGCACCTGGACGCCCGGCTCGGCGCACCGGACCTGGCCGTCGAGGAGGTCGCCGGGCTGCGCGAGCTGGTCGCCCGCAGCGGCGCGCCCGAGCTGGTGGAACGCCGGATCGACGAGCTGATGGGCCAGTCGCTGGCCGCGCTGGCCGCGGCGCCGCTCGCCGACGAGCAGGCCCGTACGGTGCTGCTGGCGCTGGCCGAGGCCGCCACCGTCCGCAAGTACTGACGGCGACGGCCCCGGGAGGGCCCGGGCAGGCCCTAAACCGCGCGCACCCGGCGGGCGAGCTCGGCGGCGGCCGCCCGCGGGTCCTCCGCCGCGGTGATGGCCCGGACCACGACGATCCGGCGGGCCCCGGCGGCCAGCACCTCGTCCACGTTGCCGAGGTCGATCCCGCCGATCGCGAACCACGGCCGGTCGGTGGCCTGCTCCGCCGTGTACGAGACCAGCCCGAGGCCCGGCGCCGGGCGGCCCGGCTTGGTCGGGGTCGGCCAGACCGGGCCGGTGCAGAAGTAGTCCACGCCCGGCTCGGCGATCGCCGCGTCCACCTCGGACTCGGCGTGGCAGGAGCGCCCGATCAGCACGTCCTCGCCGAGGATCGCCCGGGCGGCCGGCACCGGGAGGTCGTCCTGGCCGAGGTGCAGCACGTCCGGCCGGGCCGCGTGGGCGACGTCGGCGCGGTCGTTGACGGACAGCAGCTTGCCGTGCCGGCGGCAGGCGTCGGCGAAGACCTCCAGGGCCGCCAGCTCCTGCTTGGCCTCCAGGCCCTTGTCGCGGAGCTGGACGATGTCCACCCCGCCGGCCAGCGCCGCGTCCAGGAACTCGGCCAGGTCGCCCTGCTCGCGGCGGGCGTCGGTGCACAGGTAGAGCCGGGCGTCGGCCAGGCGGGACCGCAGGTCGGTCATCACAGCGCCATGGCCTGGGCGCGGCGCTTGACCTCGGTCGCGCGGTTCTCCCACAGCGCCTGCACCGGGGTGCCGGGCAGCGTCGGGTCCTCGGTGAACATCCACTCGACGATCTCCTGGTCGGTGAACCCGCTGTCCCGCAGCACGGTCAGCAGGCCGACCAGGTGCTTGACCGGGCCGGTCTCGTCGATGAACGCCGCCGGGACCTGCAGCGACTTGTTCGGTCCGCGGCGGACCGCGATCAGGTCACCCTTCTTGACCATGTTGCGGACCTCGGTGACCAGCACACCCCACCGCTCGGAGATGTCGGGCAGGTACAGCCACTCGGGGACCAGGGCGTCAGTCTTGGCATCGATCTCACTCACGGCACCAGACTGCCACCTCGGCACCTCCCGGCGCTAAGCGGTGGCCCCCTTGAGCGCGACCGACGGGTCCGCCGCGAGGGTCCGGTCCAGCGGCGTCCCGCGCTCGATCAGCTTCCGCCCCTGGGTGAGGTCGCGCGGCCGGTCCACCGCGAGCAGCGCGCTCGGCACCCCGTCGCGCAGCCAGAGCACCGACCAGGCGGCGTCCCGCGGGCTGCCGCGCCACAGCAGTTCGTCGCCCTCGGCGTGCCGGCCGGCGTACTGGACCATCCGCCCGAACTGCTCGGACCAGAAGTACGGCACCGGGTCGTACGGCGCGTCCGCCCCGAGCACTGCGGCGGCCGCCGCCTCGCCCGACTGCAGAGCGTGGTCCCAGTGCTGGACGGCCAGCCGGGCGCCGGAACGGGCCGAGGGGTAGCTGACGCAGTCCCCGGCCGCGAACACCCCGGGCAGCCCGGTGCGCAGCCGCCCGTCCACCACGACCGCGCCGGAGGCGTCCAGCTCGACGCCCGAACCGGCCAGCCAGCCGGTCGCGGGGCGGGCGCCGACGCCGACCACCACCTCGTCGGCGGGCAGGTGGGAGCCGTCCGCCAGCAGCACCGCCCCGGCCTCGACGGCGGCCACGCCGACCCCGCAGCGCAGCTCGACCCCGGCCTCGGCGTACCAGGCGGCCATCGCCGAGCCGACCTCGGTCGGCAGCGCGCCCGGCAGCGGCGCCGGACCGGCCTCGACCACGGTGACCTCGCAGCCGGCCTGGCGCGCGGCGGTGGACACCTCGGCACCGATCCAGCCCGCGCCGACCAGCACCAGCCGCAGGCCGGGGCGCAGCAGCGCGCGCAGCGCCAGGGCGTCGTCCAGGGTGTGCAGCAGGTGGGCGCGCTCGGCTCCGGGCAGGGCGCGCGGGGTGGCGCCGGTGGCGATCACCAGCGAGTCGTACGGGAGGTCGCCGCCGTCGGTGTGCAGCACGCCCGGGGTCAGGCCGGTGGCCCGGCGACCGGTGAGCAGCTCGATGCCGAGCCCCGCGTAGTCGATGTCCAGGGTGGTGGCGTCGGTCTTGCCGAGCAGCACGTCCTTGGAGAGCGGCGGCCGGTCGTACGGCGCGTGCCGTTCCTCCCCGACCAGCACGATCCGCCCCCGCCAGCCGCCCTGCCGCAGCTTCAGGGCGCACTGCGCCCCGCCCAGCCCGGCTCCGACGACGACCACCTGGTCCGTTCCGTTCAGCTCTGCCACGCCCGTCACTGTACTCAGCGGTGCCACGGGCCCCGGCGGCCGTCCACTCCTCGTCGGGCCCTTCGGCCGGGCCGACCCCCGGCGTTAAGGTGGGGGCACCACACGGGAGCCCGGCGAACCGGGCTGAGAGGCGGGCTGGCACGGCCCGCGACCGTCCGAACCTGATCCGGGTCATACCGGCGAAGGGAGAAGAGCAGCTTTGTCACGCTTGCCATCGGGCAACCGCGCCGACGTGCTGGTGATCGGCGGGGGCGTCATCGGCCTCGCCGTCGCCTGGCGCGCCGCACAGCGCGGGCTGCGGAACGTGATCGTGGTCGACCCCTGCCACGGCGGGGGCGCGGCCGGGGTCGCGGCCGGGATGCTCGCCCCGGTCACCGAGCTGCAGTACGGCGAGGAGCCGCTGCTGCACCTCGGGATGGCCTCCAACCAGCGGTACGAGAGCTTCGCCGCCGAGCTCACCGAGGCCAGCGGTGGCCTCGACACCGGCTACCGCCGCTGCGGCACCATCGCCGTCGCGCTGGACTCCGACGACCGCGAGGAACTGCGCGAACTGCACGCCTTCCACCAGCGGCTGGGCCTGGACTCCAGCTGGCTGACCGGCCGGGAGGCCCGCAAGCTGGAGCCGATGCTCGCCCCCGGCGTGCGCGGCGGCCTGCACGTCGCGGACGACCACCAGGTGGATCCGCGCCGGCTGCTCACCGCCCTGGTCGCCGCCTGCGAGCGGGCCGGCGTCCTGCTGCACCGGGCCGAGGCCGTCGAGCTGCTGGTCGACGGCGACCGCGCGACCGGCGCCCGGCTGAGCACCCACGAGACCGTGACCGCCGACCGGATCGTGCTCGCCGCCGGCCCGCACAGCCACCGGCTGCCCGGCCTGCCCGAGGGCGCGCTGCCCGCCATCCGCCCGGTGAAGGGGCAGGTGCTGCGCCTCCAAATCCCGGACGCCTACCGGCCGTTCCTGTCCCGCAACGTCCGCGCGGTGGTGCGCGGCCAGCACCTGTACCTGGTGCCCCGGGAGAACGGTGAGCTGGTGGTCGGCGCGACCACCGAGGAGCAGGGCTACGACACCACCGTCACCGCCGGCGGGGTGTACGAACTCCTGCGCGACGCCCATGAGTTGGTCCCGGGCATCACCGAACTCCCGCTCGCCGAGACGGCGGCCGGACTGCGCCCGGGCTCGCCGGACAACGCCCCGCTGCTGGGCCCGACCTCGCTGCCCGGGCTGGTCGCCGCCACCGGCCACTACCGCAACGGCGTGCTGCTCACGCCGGTGACCGCCGACCTGCTCGCCGACTACCTGGCGAACGGCGAAGTCCCCGAGCTGGCAAAGCCGTTCACGCCCACCCGATTCCTCCCCGACGCCCCCACCACGAAGGCCTCCGCATGACCGAGACCAGCCCGACCGACACCGCCCCGGCCGAGATCGCCCTGAGCGTCAACGGCGAGCCCCGCCGGGTGCCCGCCGCCACCACCCTCGCCGAGCTGGTGGCCACCGTCAGCGCCGCCAACACCGGCGTCGCCGCCGCCCTCAACGAGGCCGTGGTGCCGCGCAGTTCGTGGCCCGCGACGGCGCTGAACGGCGGCGACCGGGTCGAGATCCTCACCGCCGTCCAGGGAGGCTGAACCATGGCCGACGACCTTCTGAGCATCGCCGGGACGACCTTCTCCTCCCGGCTGATCATGGGCACCGGCGGTGCGCCGAGCCTGGAGGTGCTGGAGCGCGCCCTGCTCGCCTCCGGCACCGAGTTGACCACCGTGGCCATGCGCCGGGTCGACGCCACCACCCAGGGCTCCGTCCTGGACGTGCTGACCCGCAACGGCATCCGCGTCCTGCCCAACACGGCCGGCTGCTTCACCGCCGGCGAGGCCGTGCTGACCGCCCGACTGGCCCGCGAGGCGCTCGGCACCGACTGGGTGAAGCTCGAGGTGATCGCCGACGAGCGCACCCTGCTGCCGGACCCGATCGAACTGCTGGACGCCGCCGAGACCTTGGTCGACGACGGCTTCACGGTGCTCCCGTACACCAACGACGACCCGGTGCTGGCCCGCAAGCTGGAGGACGTCGGCTGCGCGGCCATCATGCCGCTGGGCTCGCCGATCGGCTCCGGCCTGGGCATCCGCAACCCGCACAACTTCCAGCTGATCGTGGAGGGTGCCGGTGTCCCGGTGATCCTGGACGCGGGCGCCGGCACCGCCTCCGACGTCGCGCTGGCGATGGAGCTGGGCTGCTCGGCGGTGATGCTCGCCTCCGCGGTGACCCGGGCTCAGGACCCGGTGCTGATGGCCGAGGCGATGCGGCACGCCACCGAGGCGGGCCGGCTCGCCCACCGGGCCGGGCGCATCCCGCGCCGCTTCCACGCCGAGGCCTCCTCCGCGATGGCCGGCCGGGCCGACCTGGACACCCGGGAGCGGCCCGCCTTCCAGTCCGTGTAGGCCGTGTCACAAGCCGGTCCCGGAGCGGTGTCCGCCGGGACCGGCGTCCGCCCGCCCCACTAGACTCCTGCGGGTGGACAAGGCATTGCACGACCCGCTGATCGGGACCCTGCTCGACAACCGGTACCGGGTCGAGCAGCGCATCGCGACCGGCGGGATGTCCACCGTCTACAAGGGCACCGACACCCGGCTGGACCGGGTGGTCGCCCTCAAGGTGATGCATCCCCAGCTGGCCGGGGACGAGGGCTTCACCGCCCGCTTCATCCGCGAGGCCAAGGCGGTCGCCAAGCTCACCCACCCCAACGTGGTCAACGTCTTCGACCAGGGTGCGGACGGCGGAAACGTTTTCCTCGCCATGGAGTACGTGCCCGGCCGCACCCTGCGCGACCTGCTGCGCGACCGCGGCGCGCTGTCCGTCCGGGCCGCGCTGGACGTGCTGGAGCCGGTGCTCGCCGCCCTCGGCGCCGCCCACCGGGCCGGGCTGGTCCACCGGGACGTCAAGCCGGAGAACGTGCTGATCACCGAGAGCGGCCTGGTCAAGGTCGCCGACTTCGGCCTGGTCCGGGTGCTCGGCAGCGCCGACGGCGCGCCCACCTCGACCACCACCGCCACCGGCGGCACCGTCATGGGCACGGTCTCCTACCTGGCCCCCGAGCAGATCCTCCCGGACGCCCCCACCGACCAGCGGGTCGACGTCTACGCGGCCGGCATCCTGCTGTACGAGATGCTCACCGGCCGCCGCCCGCACACCGGCGACAACCCCGTCCAGGTGATGTACAAGCACCTGCACGAGGACGTCCCCGCCCCCTCGCTGACCGCCCCCACCGTCGCCCCGGCACTGGACGCCATAGTGGCCGGCGCCTGCGCCCGGGCCGTCGACGCCCGCCCGTACGACGCGGTGGAGCTGCTCGCCGCCCTCCAGCGGGTCCGCCGCACGCTCACCCCCGCCGAGCTGGACGCCGAGCCGCCGGCCTCCACCCGGCCAAGCCCGCGCTACCCGACCAGCGAGCCGACCTCGGTGATCCAGCCGCTGCCCCGGCCCGCCGACGCCCCGCCGGCGGAGCGCACCAGCGTGCTGGACCTGCCGGCGGAGCTGATGGACCAGCTGCTCGCCGAGCCCCGCCCGTACGACGAGCCCACCCCGGTCCGGGTGCGCCGGCCGCGCCGCGTCCCGCGCAAGCCGCTGATCTGGGCGGCCGCGCTGACCGCCCTGGTGCTGGCGGTCGGCGGCGCGACCTACGGCATCTCCGCGGGGCTCTACGGCTCGGTGCCGGGGGTGCTCGGCAAGGACCGCGGCGAGGCGCAGCGGATGCTGGACCAGGAGGGCATGCACGGCCGGTTCGTCGAGGCGTTCAGCGAGTCCGTCCCGGCCGGGCAGGTGATCTCCACCGACCCCGGGGTGGGCGCGCGCACCCGCAAGAGCGACTCGGTGACGATCACCGTCTCCAAGGGCCCCAAGCGGATCGCGGTGCCGGACGTCACCGGCAAGAGCGCGGACGACGCGGCCGCCGCGCTCGCCGGCGCCCAGCTGACCAGGGGCGGCGTGACCCAGACCTACAACGACACCGTGCCGGACGGTTCGGTGATCAGCAGCTCGCCGGCCGCCGGGCAGATGCTGCCGGAGAACGCCGCGGTCGCGCTGGTGGTCAGCAAGGGCATGGTGCCGGTCCCGGACGTCAGCGGGATGAGCCGGGACGACGCGCAGAGGGCGCTGCAGGCGGCGGGCTTCACCATGAAGGCCGCCACCGACTGGACGCTGGGCATGGGTAAGGTGAGCGGCCAGTCCCCGGCGGCCGGCGAGCGGCGGCCGCAGAAGACCGTGGTGACGGTCAACTTCTCGCTGTTCTAGGGGATTTCGGGGCTCAGCGGAGCGGCCCGTCGCCCGGCTCCTCCTGGTAGGAGTAGCGCTGTTCGCGCCAGGGGTCGGCCAGGTTGTGGTAGCCGCGCTCCTCCCAGAAGCCGCGCCGGTCGGCCCGCATGTACTCCACCGCGCGCACCCACTTGGGGCCCTTCCAGGCGTACAGCCCCGGGACCACCAGCCGGACCGGGAAGCCGTGCTCGGCGGTCAGCGCCTCGCCGTTGCGGTGGGTGGCCAGCAGGGTGCGCCGGTCGGCGAAGTCGGCCAGCCGCAGGTTGGCGCTGTAGCCGTACTCGGCCCAGACCATGACGTGGGTGACGCCGGGCGCCGGGGGCACCAGGTCGAGCAGGAGGGCCGCGGGCACGCCCGTCCACTCGTTGCCGAGCAGGGAGAACTTGGTGACGCAGTGCAGGTCGGCGACCACGGTGGTGCGCGGCAGGGCGTTGAAGGCCGCGAAGTCCCAGCTGTGCTTCTCCGCCGAGGCGGTGGCGCCGAACACCTGGAGGTCCCAGCTCAGCGGCTTGAAGCGGGGCACCGGCCCGTAGTGCAGGGCGGGCCAGCCGCGCTGCGCGCGCTGACCCGGGGGGAGCCTCGGGTCAGACGGCGGAAGCGGTTCTTGTTCGGACTGACCCATGGCTCCATGGTGACAGACGGCGGACGAGCCACGGCGCGCGCCCCTTAGCCCACGCTTCACGCCCTGCCCGTACGGGCCAAAGGTCGATCGCACACCCCGCGATCACCGCCCAAATCGGATATTCCGCCACATGTCCTAGTGAGTGTGAACTTACTGGAATTTCCTCCCGATACGGTGCCAGGATGCCCAGCGCAGGACTCACCGCAGGACGTAGCGCAGGGAGGCAGCACCATGCAGGGCGACCCGGAGGTCATCGAGTTCCTCAACGAGCAGCTCACGGCCGAGCTCACCGCGATCAACCAGTACTTCCTGCACGCCAAGATGCAGGAGAACTTCGGCTGGACGAAGCTCGCCAAGTACACCCGGCACGAGTCCTTCGACGAGATGAAGCACGCCGAGACGCTCACCGACCGGATCCTGTTCCTGGAGGGGCTGCCCAACTACCAGCGGCTGTTCCACGTCCGGATCGGCCAGACGGTCAAGGAGATGTTCGAGGCGGACCGCCAGATCGAGGTCGAGGCGATCGACCGGCTCAAGCGCGGGATCGTGGTGATGCGGGCCAAGAACGACGTCACCTCGGCGAACATCTTCGAGGACATCCTGGCCGACGAGGAGCACCACATCGACTACCTCGACACCCAGCTGGAACTCCTGGACAAGCTCGGCGAGGCGCTCTACCTCGCCCAGCAGATCGAGCAGCCGGAGTCCTAGCCGAACGCCTCCCGGCTCAGGCCACCGCAGCGCTCAGGCCACCCGCAGCGGGACCACCGGCGCGATCGGGCCCGCCGGTGCCGTCGGGACCGGCTTCGGGGCGGCCGGCGCGGGAACGTCCTGGACCTCCGGGTCGGCGAGGCCGAGCTTCGCGGCCAGCCGGGCGGTCGGGCAGGGCCGGGCGCCGTGCTCGCCGAGCAGCGCCTGGATCCGGCGGACGCAGGACCCGCAGTCCGTGCCGGCCTTGCAGCCCTTGGCTATCTGGCGCGGAGTGCCGGCACCCCCGTCGATCGCCTTCTTCACCTGGTCCTCGGTGACCGCATGGCACATGCAAACGTACATCGCGGTCTCTCCCGGGGTGAAGCGCACGGAGTGGATCTTGACTAAGGCTTGCCTTAGTTCACTAAGCCTCACCTTACCTGGCGATCCGGGCACGAAAAAGCCCCTCCGGGCTCGGGAATCCCGAATCCGGAGGGACCTTCGTCACAGTCACTCGCCCGCTCGCCCGCCCCGAGCCGAAGGGTCGGGGCGGGAGGCCGGTGGATCACTGGCCCCGGTACATCTCCGCCACCAGGAACGCCAGGTCCAGCGACTGGCTGCGGTTGAGCCGCGGGTCGCAGGCCGTCTCGTAGCGCTGGTGAAGGTCGTCGACCAGCACCTCGTCGCCGCCGCCGACGCACTCGGTGACGTCGTCGCCGGTCAGCTCCACGTGGATGCCGCCCGGGTGGGTGCCGAGCGCGCGGTGGACCTCGAAGAAGCCCTTGACCTCGTCCAGCACGTCGTCGAAGCGGCGGGTCTTGTGACCGCTGGAGGCCTCGAAGGTGTTGCCGTGCATCGGGTCGCAGATCCACACCGGCTGGGCGCCGGAGGCGGTGACCTTCTCCACCAGGGTGGGCAGGTGGTCGCGGATCTTGCCCGCGCCCATCCGGGTGATGAAGGTCAGACGACCGGGCTCGCGCTCCGGGTCCAGCTTCTCGATCAGGGTGAGCGCCTCGTCCACCGAGGTGGTCGGGCCCAGCTTGACCCCGATCGGGTTGCGGATCTTGGAGGCGAACTCGATGTGCGCGTGGTCCAGCTGCCGGGTGCGCTCACCGATCCACACCATGTGGCCGGAGACGTCGTACAGGTCGCCGGTGCGCGAGTCCACGCGGGTCAGCGCGGTCTCGTAGTCGAGGATCAGCGCCTCGTGCGAGGAGAAGAACTCGACGGTCTTGAACTCCTCCGGCGCCACGCCACAGGCGTTCATGAACGCCAGGGCGTTGTCGATCTCCCGGGCGAGCTGCTCGTAGCGCTGGCCGGCCGGCGAGTTGCGCACGAAGTCCTGGTTCCAGGCGTGCACCTGGCGCAGGTCGGCGTAACCACCGGTGGTGAAGGCACGCACCAGGTTCAGCGTCGCGGCGGAGGCGTTGTACATCCGCTTCAGGCGCTCCGGGTCCGGGATCCGGGACTCGGGGGTGAACTCGAAACCGTTCACCGAGTCGCCTCGGTAGACCGGCAGGGTCACGCCGTCCCGGGTCTCGGTCGACTTCGAGCGCGGCTTGGAGTACTGGCCGGCGATCCGGCCGACCTTCACGACCGGCACCGAGGCGGCGTACGTCAGCACGGCCGCCATCTGCAGCAGGGTCTTCAGCTTGTTGCGGATGTGCTCCGCCGACACGCCGTCGAAGGCCTCGGCGCAGTCGCCGCCCTGCAGGAGGAACGCCTCCCCACGCGCCACGGCACCGAGCCGGGCGCGCAGCTGGTCACACTCGCCGGCGAAGACGAGGGGCGGATAGGAGGAGAGCTCGGCAAGGGTCTTGCGCAGAGCCTCTTGGTCCGGCCATTCAGGCTGCTGCGCCGCGGGCAGGGACTGCCAGGTGTGGAGGTTCGTCACGGTCACACGGCAAGGCTACGGGGTGACGCAGGTGATCCGTGACCATTGCCCGAGTGGTGAGACACCTTCCGGACACATTCCGCGTCGGGGCTCACCCGCCCGGCCGCATCGGCTACGCTCGACCCATGCACGCGCCCCACACCCACTGCTGGTGGTGGGCCTCCCCCACGGGTGGCCCACAGATCGCGCGTTCCTAGACGAACACGACGGCCGCCCCTCGGGGCGGCCGTCGTGCGTCCGAGCAGGACGGCCCTCCGGGAGCGGAACCACCACCGCCTCGCCCTCCACCCCGGAAGGAAGCCGTACTCGTGACCACCCCCGCCGAGCTGCTCGCCCGCCTCAGCGCCCCCGGCGCCCCCGCCTTCGCGCTGCTGCACCGCCGCACCCCCCGGCACGCCCCGGACACCGTCGAGGTGCTGCTGGGCACCGTCGACAGCTACCAGTACCTCGCCGACCTGCCGGTCCGGGCCGGCGTCCCGGCCGACGGCCCGGTCCACGACCTGCTCGCGCTGGTTCCCTACCGGCAGATCCGCGAGCGCGGCTTCGAGGCCCACGACGACGGCACCCCGCTGCAGGCCCTCGCGGTGACCGAGCAGTACGCCCTGCCGCTGGCCGAGTTCACCGCCGCGCTGCCGCAGCTGCCGGTCACCCTGTCCGGCGGGGAGTTCGACGTGGACGACGAGGCGTACGCGGCCATCGTCCGCCGGGTCATCGAGGACGAGATCGGCAACGGCGAGGGCGCCAACTTCGTGATCCGGCGCGACTTCCACGCCACCTTGGAGGCCTTCGGCCCCGAACTCGCGCTCACCCTGTTCCGCCGGCTGCTGGACCAGGAACGCGGCGCGTACTGGACCTTCCTGGTGCACACCGGCGAGAGGGTCCTGGTCGGCGCCTCGCCCGAGGTGCACGTCCGGCAGAGCGGCGGCACGGTCGTGATGAACCCGATCTCCGGCACCTACCGCTACCCGGCCGGCGGCTCCGACCTCGACTCGCTGCTCCGGTTCCTCCACGACCCCAAGGAGCTGGAGGAGCTGACCATGGTGGTCGACGAGGAGCTGAAGATGATGTGCACCGTCGGCGACCTCGGCGGCCAGGTGCTCGGCCCCCGGCTCAAGGAGATGTCCCACCTCGCCCACACCGAGTACGAGCTGCGCGGACGCACCTCGATGGACGTCCGCGAGGTGCTGCGCGAGACGATGTTCGCCGCCACCGTCACCGGCAGCCCGGTGCAGAACGCCACCCGGGTGATCCGGCGCTACGAGCCCGGCGGGCGCGGCTACTACTCCGGCGCGCTCGCCCTGATCGGGCGCTCGGCGAGCGGCGGGCAGCTGCTGGACTCGCCGATCTGCATCCGCACCGCCGACATCGACCCGGCCACCGGACGGCTGGTCGTCCGGGTCGGCGCCACACTGGTGCGCCACTCCGTCCCGGAGTCCGAGGTCGCCGAGACCCACGCCAAGGCCGCCGGGGTGCTCACCGCGATCGGCGCCCGGCCCGCACCCGCCCGGCTCCCCCACCCCGGCGGGCCCCGGCTCGCCGACGACCACCGGGTGCAGACCGCGCTGGACGCCCGCCGGGCCGACCTCGCCCCGTTCTGGCTGCGGATGCAGACGCCCTCCCGGGCCACCCAGGCCGAGCCGACCCTGGTGGTGGACGGCGAGGACACCTTCACCTCGATGCTCAGCCACCTGCTGACCTCGCTCGGTCACCGGGTCACCGTGGTCCGGTTCGACCGGCCGGGCCTGCGCGAGCTGGTCGCGGCGCACCACGGCCCGCTGGTGCTCGGCCCCGGCCCGGGCGACCCGGCGCTCGCCGACGACCCCAAGATGGCGGTGCTGCGACCGGTCGTCGCGGACGCCCTGGCCGCCGTCCGCTCCGGCGCCCGGACCGCCCCGCTGCTCGCGGTCTGCCTCAGCCACCAGCTGCTCTCCGCCGAACTCGGGCTCGCGCTGGGCCGCAAGGCCGTCCCGTACCAGGGCGCGCAGGAGCGCATCGACCTCTTCGGCACCAAGCGGACGGTCGGCTTCTACAACACCTTCACCGCGCGCTGCTCGGACGCCGACGCGGCCCGGCTCGCCACCGCGGGCGTCGAGGTCGCCCGGGACACCGCCACCGGCGACGTCCACGCCCTGCGCGGCCCCGGCTTCGCGGGCCTGCAGTTCCACCCCGAGTCGGTGCTCACCCGGGACGGCGTGGACATCGTCGCCGCGCTGCTGCGAGAGGCAACAGCGGTACGGGGCTGAAGAGTTGACGGGCCCGGGCGGCAACCGCCCGGGCCCCGCTCACAGTTCCTCGTCCAGCCCCTGCTCGATCGCGTACCGGACCAGCTCCACCCGGTTGTGCAACTGCAGCTTGCCCAGCGTGTTCTGCACGTGGTTCTGCACCGTCCGGTGCGACAGCACCAGCCGGTCGGCGATCTGCCGGTACGACAGGCCCTTGGCCACCAGCCGCAGCACCTCGGTCTCCCGGGCGGTCAGCTGCGGGACGGCCGGCGCCGAGGCCTGGGCCGGCTCCGCGGCCAGTCGGCGGAACTCGCCGAGCACCAGTCCGGCCAGGCCCGGGGTGAACACCGCGTCGCCGACGGCCGTACGGCGCACCGCGTCCAGCAGTTCCTCCCGCCCGGCCGACTTCACCAGGTACCCGGTCGCGCCGGACTTCACCGCCTCCAGCACGTCCTGGTGCTCGCCGCTGGCCGACAGCACCAGCACCCGCACCGCCGGGTCGTGCGCGACCACCTGGCGGCACACCTCGGCGCCGGGCAGCCCGGGCAGGTTGAGGTCCAGCACGACGACCTGCGGCGAGCAGGCCCGGGCGCGGCGCACCGCCTCCTCGCCGTCGCCCGCGGTGGCCACCACGTCCAGACCGGCCTCGGCGAGGTCGCGCGAGACCGCGTCCCGCCACATCGGGTGGTCGTCCACCACCATCACCCGCACCGGCCGGTCGGTGGCCGGCTGATCGGTCGCCGGCTGATCGGTCATTCGCTGGTCAGTCATCGGGAGGCCTTCCTCGGGACGCGCAGTTCGACCTCGACGCCCTCCCCGGGCGCCGAGTACAGCTCGGCCGTGCCGCCGAGGTCCAGCACCCGTCCGCGGATGGACTGGGAGACGCCCAGCCGTCCGGCCCGCTCCGCCTCGCCGAGCCGCCCCGGCGCGAAGCCCGGGCCGTCGTCGCGGATGCTGACCGTGACGGCCTCCGGCTCGTCCTCCACCAGGATCCAGGCCCGGGCCCCCTCCCCGGCGTGCCGGCGGACGTTGTCGACGGCCGCGCCGACCGCCGCGGCCAGCTCGCCCGCCGCCGGGCCCGGCAGCAGCACCGGGGTGCCCGGGGCGGAGAGCGTGATCCGCTCGTCGGCGTACGGGCGCAGCAGCGCGGTGAGGTCGCGCGGCGCGGCGGGGTCGGGCGCTTCGGCGGGCCCGGCCTCCGGCAGCCGCTGCGCCGGGAGCGGGCCGCCGGTCATCAGGGCCCGCAGCGCGCGTTCCTGTTCACCGGCGAGGCGGCCCAGTTCGGCGAAGTCCGCACCGCCGCCGCTGCCGGTGCCGTCGCCCAGCTCCGCGCCCCGGCGCTGGACCAGGGCCAGCACCTGGAGCACGCCGTCGTGGATGTCCCGGGAGAGCCGTTCGCGCTCCCGGGTGGCCGCTTCGACCTGCAGCGCCCGGGTCAGCGTGGCCTCACTGGCGCGGGCCAGCTCGATCACGTAGCCGATCGCGCAGCCGGCCACCAGCAGCAGCACGATGTTGTGGATGTTGTCGCCGGTGGGCCCGCCGTGGCCGAGGATGTTGGCCACCCCGATCACCGCGCCGGACGCCGCCGCCGGGCGCCAGCCGCCCTTGGCGGCGAAGCCGAGCACCGTACCGGCGGCCCAGATGGTGGGCAGGGTGGGCGCGCCGTGGCTGATCCGGCCCGGGGCGTCGGTCATCCCGCTCAGCACGATGCCGGTGACCGCCAGGGTGAGGTCGAAGCCGAGGACGTACCAGGTGCAGCGCTGCGGGTTGGCGAAGGCCCGGGTGCTGGCGAGCGTCCAGAGGATCAGCGCGCCGAAGTAGATCCAGCCGGCGACCGGGTGCAGGAAGTGCAGGTAGGAGTTGAAGTAGCGCAGCAGCGCGTAGCCGAGGGCCAGCACCCGGAAGTAGGAGATGGCCTTCCACAGCGGGAGCTCGACGGACATGCCGCCGGCTGCCAGCGTTCCGCCGACCGCACCGCCCGTTCTCGCGCCCTCCGCCATGCCCCGGCCCCTCCCCTGGACCCACCCGGGTCGGTCAGGCCGACCCGGTCCCCTTCTGTTCCTGCTGGCCCTGCTGCTCGGCGTCGCCCGCCTTCTCCGCCTTCTCCGCCTTGGCGGCCTCGGCGGCCTTCTCGGCCTCGGCGGCTTCCGCCTTCTCCGCCTTGGCGGCGGCCCGGCGCTCGGCGTCGGCCTTCTTCTTCTCGTCGGCGATCTGCCGCTTGGCGGCGGTCGCGTAGATGTCCACGTACTCCTGGCCGGAGAGCCGCATGATCTCGTACATCACCTCGTCCGTCACCGAACGGAGGATGAAGCGGTCGTTCTCCATGCCGTGGTAGCGGGAGAAGTCCAGCGGGCGGCCGATCCGGATGCCCGGGCGGATCCCGAAGTTCGGGATCACCTGGCCGGGCGGCTGCACCTTCTCGGTGTCGATCATGGCGACCGGGATGACCGGCGCGCCGGTGGCCAGCGCGACGCGGGCCAGGCCGCCGACCTTGCCGCGGTAGAGCTTGCCGTCGGGCGAGCGGGTGCCCTCGGGGTAGACGCCGAACAGCTCGCCGCGGTCCAACACCGCGATGGCGCTGCGGATCGCGGCCTCGCCGGCGCCGCGCACGCCCGAGCGGTCCACCGGCAGCTGGCCGACGCCCTTGAAGAAGGCCGCCGTCAGCCGGCCCTTGAGGCCGGGGGTGTTGAAGTACTCGGCCTTCGCGATGAAGGTCACCCGGCGTTTGATCAGCGCGGGGAAGAAGAACGAGTCCGAGAAGGACAGGTGGTTGCTCGCGATGATCGCCGCACCCTCGGTGGGGATGTTCTCCTCACCCTCGATCCACGGCCGGAAGAAGATCCGAAGCAGTGGCGCGACGATCATCTTCATCAGTCGGTAGAACAACCCGGGCCTCCTGTTATGCGGACCGGTCGATCCTAATGCCCCGCGGACGTCCGCTGTGCCCGGGCCCGCCGTAGGGGGTGTACGTCCCCGCTCGGGGCGTGGGACGATGCGGATTCCCGCAGCTCCCCTCCCAGCGTTCCCTCCCCCAGCGCCACCCGCCCGCGAAGGAGTCCGCCATGCCGCTGCTGCCCGGTGCCGAACCGTACCGCCACCGCGGCGGACCGGTCGGGGTCCTGCTCTGCCACGGCTTCACCGGGTCACCGCAGTCGCTGCGGCCGTGGGCCGAGGAGCTGGCGGCGGCCGGATTCACCGTCTCGCTGCCGTTGCTGCCGGGGCACGGCACCCGTTGGCAGGACATGCAGGTCACCCGGTGGGAGGACTGGTACGCGGAGGTCGAGCGCGAACTGCTGACGCTCGCCGAGGAGTGCGAGCAGGTCTTCGTCTGCGCGCTGTCGATGGGCGGCGCGCTGGCGCTGCGGCTGGCCGCACTGCACGGCCCGAAGGTGTCCGGGCTGGTGCTGGTCAACCCGTCGGTGCGCTCGGACAACCCCGCGGGCGTGCTGCTCCCGGTGCTCCGGCACCTCGTCCCGAGCATTCCGGGGATCGTGAACGACATCCACAAGCCGGGCGCCCGGGAACTCGGCTACGACCGGACGCCGCTGCACGCCGCCTGGTCGCTGAGCCGGCTGTGGCAGGAGGTCCAGCGGCGACTGCCCGAGGTCACCCAGCCCGTGCTGCTGTTCCGGAGTCCGCAGGACCACGTCGTCTCGTCGGCCAACTCGGAACTGGTGCTGGCCCGGATATCCTCGACCGACGTGACGGAGCGGCTGTGCCAGCGCAGCTTCCACGTCGCGACGCTGGACCACGACGCGGCGGAAATATTCGCGGCGAGCCAGGACTTCATCCGACGGCTGGCTCCCGCGCACGCGGCGGGTGCCGACAGGGCCGAATCCGACGATCACCATGGCTGAAGGGCCGGAAGTGCACGAGAGCAGCACGGCGGGCAGCGGGGACGAGAAGCCCCGCGAGGACGGCGCGCGGACGGACGGAGCGCCGACGGACGCCACCGCCCAGGGGGACGCCGCCGTCGAGGGGAACCCGACCGTTCCGGGGAACGCCACCGTCCACGGGGACGGCACCGTCCAGGGCGGTGCGGCGGCCAGCGGCCCGGGAGCCGACGGCGCCGCACCCACCGGGGACGCCCCCGAGGCGGACGCCCCCGCGCCGGTGGATTCCCGCCCGCGCCGCAGCGCCCCCGAGCGCACCCAGGCCGAGCAGGACGCGATCTTCGCCGCCCTGGTCGCCCAGTTCGACGACCCGGTCGACCTCACCAACCCCAACTGGCCGGAGATCGAGAACCTCCGGGCGCAGAACGAGCTCAAGGGCGGCTTCAAGGACGGCGTCGGCCCCACGGCCGGCCAGGGTGATCCGGACGACCTCTCCGACCTCGCCCCGCAGCCCCGCTCCCGCTCCGGCCGCCCCGTGCTCCCGGCCGCCGGCTCCGGCCCGCGCGACTTCGAGCTGGCCGAGGAGACCGACGAGGGCCACTACGTCCCGCCGGAGCCCCCGCCGCTGCCGCCCGCCGACGTGACCGCCAAGTTCGCCTGGCTGGCGGTGCTCGGCGGCCCGGCCCTGCTGCTGATCGACGCGGTGGTGTGGCGGGAGATCTCCGGCTGGCCCGCCTGGGTGGGGGTCACCGCCTTCCTCGGCGGCTTCGTCACCCTGGTCGCCCGGATGAAGGACCGCGACGAGGACGAGCCGGAGGACCCGGACCACGGCGCGGTGGTCTAGCTAGCCTGCCGGGAACTCCACCACCGCGAGCACCGGCAGGTGGTCGGCCGCGGCCCGCAGGTCGGCCTCGGTGACACCGGGCAGCCCGTGCGGCACCCCGCAGCCGATGACGGTGATCCCGGGCGTGGCGAAGACGGCGTCGATCCGCTGATAGGGGTTCTCGGGTACGGACGTGAACTCGCCGCCCCAGGGCGCGGTCGGGTAGCCGTCCCACATCCGCGAGGCCAGCAGCTGCCACCCCGGCCCGTCCGGGTGCTCGTTGAAGTCCCCTGCCACGATGCCCTGTTCGGCGATCGCGAGCTGCTCGAGCAACAGCTCGAACTGCCCGTACCGCTCCTCGGCGTCCAGGCTGAGGTGGCAGCTGGTGACGGTGAACGGCGCGGCGCCCGGCACCCGCAGCAGCGCGGTGGCGAAGCCGCGCGCGTGCAGACCGCGGGTCTTGGGCAGTAGCCGGTCGTACACGCCCAACACCTCCACCGCGCCGGGCCGGCCGAGCAGCAGCGGCCCCGCGGCGGTCCGACCGCCCCCGGCCAGCACGACCGTCCCGGTGCTCCGGGCCAGCCAGGCGGCCTGCCCCTCGGGGCGCCAGTAGCGCGGCGACTCCTGGACGCACACCAGGTCGGGCGCGCAGGCCCGGATCACCCGCACCAGCGCCCGCCGGTCGTCGCGCAGCGAGCGGATGTTGTAGCTGAGCAGGCGCAACCTGCGCGGGCCGCCCGGCGGCGGAGCGATGGGCGCGGTGGTCAAGTGGCGGTCCTCCCCTGTGCGGTGTCCCTGGGGAGGACGGTAGTGCGACGGCGGCGGCGCGTCCGGGATTGGTCGGGGCCCGGTCGCACCGCCGCCGGCGGGCTCTGCTCCCCCTGAGCCGCATCTCGGCGGCGAAGGGGTCCCCCCCTGAGCCGCATCTCAGCGGCGAAGGGGGCTCCCCCCTGAGCCAAAGGGGCGCGCCGGTGCCGAAAGGAAGGAGGGCCAAGCTCCCGACGAAGGAGGGAGTGCAGTGGCCGACGACCGTCGGCACCGGGCACGAACGCCCCGGCGGCGAAGGGGGCTCCCCCCTGAGCCAAAGGGGCGCGCCGGTGCCGAAAGGAAGGAGGGCCAAGCTCCCGACGAAGGAGGGAGTGCAGTGGCCG
>NZ_JBSFGK010000032.1:0-34600 GCF_053596495.1 Kitasatospora sp. NPDC001683 | reverse complement strand
CCGACGACCGTCGGCACCGGGCACGAGCGCCCCGGCGGCGAAGGGGGAATAACCGTCAGGCGGTACGGGCGAGGTCCGCCGCGCCGACGATGCCGGCCGCGGAGCCCATCGAGGCGAGCACGACCTCGGCGCGCGGGCGGTGCACCCCCCCGGTCAGGTAGTGCTCGAAGGCCTTGGCGACCGGGTCGAGCAGCAGCCGGCCGGAGTCGGAGACCCCGCCGCCGAGGACGAACACGCCCGGGTCGAACAGCGCGGCGAGGTCGGCCATGCCGCGGCCCAGCCAGTCGGCCAGCTCGGCGTAGCACTCCAGGGCGAGCGGGTCGCCCTCCTCGGCCGCCTCGGTGATGTGGATGCCGCGGATGGTCTCGGCGACACCGTCGTTGAGCTCCAGCATCCGCCGGCCGCGCAGCGGGTCGGCCGCGGCCTTCTCCCGGCCGTAGCGGCGCAGCGCGCGCCCGGAGCCGTACTGCTCCCAACAGCCCTTGCCGCCGCAGCCGCACGGCAGGCCGTCCGGGACCATGTTGAGGTGGCCGATCTCGCCGGCCACACCGAAGCGGCCGCGGTGCAGCCGCCCGTCGAGGACGATGCCGCCGCCGATGCCGGTGCCGACGGTGATCAGCACCATGTCCTGGTGGTCGGCGGCCGCGCCGAAGCGGAACTCGGCCCAGGCGGCGCAGTTGGCGTCGTTCTCGACGACCGCGGACAGCCCGGTGAGCTCCTCGATCCGGCCGCGCAGCGGCTCGTTCTCCCAGTCGATGTTGGGCGCGAAGATCACCGTCGAGCGGTTGCTGTCGACGAAGCCGGGGGCACCGACGCCGACCGCGGTGACGTCGGGGTGCTGCTCCTTGAGTTCGCGCACGGCCTGCGCGATGGCGTCGACCGCCCACTGGGGGTCGGCCGGGGTGGGGACCCGGGTCCGCGCCAGGATCGCACCCGCCTCGTCGACCACGCCTGCCGCGATCTTGGTCCCGCCGACATCGACGCCGATGGTCAGAGCCATGTGTCCCTCAGCTATTCACTCGTTCCCGCTGGACGGAACGGTACCGCCCAACCCCGCCCCCGTACACAGCCTCGCATACATTATCCGAAGACAATTCTGGGGAAACCGGGCCGCGACGCTTCAAAAGTCTTATCTAATCTCATCCTTCGTGACGCAACAGAGCAACGCGATCACCCTCCGAAGGTTACGGATTCACTGCTTGGCGAACATCCCGTCAGCCCCGGTCAGCCCCCGGTCAGCCGTGGTCGGCACCGTCGGCGCCCCCGGCCCGGCCGGGCTCGTCGAGGTCGATCTTCTCCACCGGCGCCCCCTCCCCCGCCGTCCAGCGCTGCTCGTGCCCGGCCACCGCGGCCCGGTACGCGGCCAGCAGCTCGGCGCCCGCGGCGGCCAACCCGGAGCCGGCGGCGGCGAGGTGGGAGTAGACCTCCGGCTGCTGGGTGCGCAGGCGGTCGGCGAGCCCGGACAGGGCGATCAGACTGGTGGCGCTGGTCTCCTGCGCCTTCTCTCCGACGGCGGCGGCGAACCGGCGCACCTCGTCCACCAGCGGGCCCAGCTCCGGCCCGAACGGGTGGGTCGGCCCGTCGCCCTGCTCCGCGCCGGGCTCGGTACGGTCGTCGGTGCTGGTCATCGCGGGCGCCTCCTCAGCCGTGGCCGCACCCCGCGGCCCTCCGGCCCGACGCTACCCGACCGGCCGCGCCACCTCGAAAGGCCGAAAGGCCGTCAGCCCTGCGGCCAGAGCGAAGGGTCGGGCGCGAACCGCACCGACAGCACGCCCTCGTGCAGCCCCGCCCCGGCGACCGTGCAGCGGCGCAGCGCGGCGGGCAGCGGGAGCACCCGGCGGTGGGCGCCGAGGCCGACCACCAGGTCGTCGCCCCGGCGGACCAGGTCCAGCCCGGCGCGCTCGGCGCCGGGCAGGTCGAGGTGCCAGACCAGCAGGCCGTCCTCGGCGAGCCGGTCCTCGACCGGCCAGGGCTGCGGGTCCAGCCGCTCGGGGCCGGGCCCGTCGCCGTAGAGGCGGTCGGCGACGGCCTCCAGGGTGCCGTCGGCCAGGCCGGTGACCAGCACCGGGGCGTCGGTCCCGGCGGTGAGCCGGTCCAGTTCCTCCTGGCGGCGGCGGGCCAGCGCGGCCAGCCAGGGGTCGGGCGAGGCGAGGGCGGCCGGCGGCAGCGCGCCGTGCACCACGACGGCGTCCGGCCGGTGCCCGTACAGCGCGAGCCCGGCGCGGATCCGGCGCAGCTCCTCGTACGGGTGGCCGTCGGCCGGTACGACCAGGCGCACGCTGGTGCCCGGGTCACCGACCGCGGCGCGGGACTCGGCGAGCACCGCGGCGGCCTTGGTGCGCCCCTCGTACAGCCACTCGGCGGGCATCGGGACGCCGGCCAGCCCGGCCAGCAGCGGGCGCAGCGCTCGGGCGGCCTGCCGCTGCTCGGGCACCAGCCGGTCCAGGTAGCGGGTCAGTTGCTCGGGCAGGGCGAGGGTGGCGATCAGTTCGGCGGGCGGCGGGGCGAGCACCACCAGGACGTCCTGGTCGGCGGCGGGCAGGGCGCGCAGCAGGGCGAGCCGGGCGATGCCGGGGAGGGCGGTCAGTTCCTCGGGGTCCAGCTGTTCGGCGCCGAGCAGGTCGAGGGCGGGCCCCAGCCGGCCGGTGAGCTCGCCGACGGCGTAGCGGAAGGCGGCCTGCTCGTCGATCCGGGAGACCGTCAGGCCGGGTGCGTAGTCGAGCGGTTCGGGTTCCAGGCGGGTGCCGAGGGCGGCGTCCAGGGTGCGGTGCGGGTCGTCGGCGGCCAGCAGCCAGGTGCGGTGGCCGCCACGGGCGGCGTGCAGGGCGGTGGCGGCGGCCACGATGGGCGCGCCCGCGTCACCGCTGACCAGGATGGTGCGCATCGCCGTCATGCCGTCAGCCCCCGTTCCGCCGTGCCGGTCCTCGTCAGCCCTCGACGCGCTTCTTCAGGCCGGCCAGCGCGCGGTCGATGATGACCTTCTCGGCCTTGCGCTTGATCATGCCGAGCATCGGGATCTTGACGTCCACGGCGAGCTGGTAGGTGACCTCGGTGCGGCCGCCGGCCAGCGGGGCGAGGGTGTAGGAGCCGTCCAGCGAGCGGAGCATCTGGCTGCGGACGAGGGTCCAGCTGACTTCGCGGTCGTCGTCCCAGGTGTAGGCGAGGGTGTGCTCGTCGCGGATCGCGCCGGCGTCGAGCAGCAGTCGGACCTTGGCGGCGCGGCCGTCCTCGCCGGTCTCCAGGACCTCGATCTCCTTGACCTCGCCGGTCCAGGCCGGGTAGGCGGCGAAGTCGGCGATCACGGCCATGACCTCGGCCGGGGTCGCGTCGATGGTGATGTCCGACCTGGTGTGCTCCGCCATGGAATGGCCCTCCGCCTCGTCCCTCTGCCTGCCGGTCCGGTCGAGGCGCGCTCGACCCGATCCGCCCGGAGCAGGCTATCGCGACCGGCGATCGACTCGGCCGCGCGGGCACCGGCGGCAGGCGCTGCGGGGCGGGCGGCGGGGCATGCTACCGGCCGGTCACCGGTGGGCTGCCGTAGGGTGCCAGTCGAACGACCCGGTCACGGCCTGGTCCGACCCGGCCGGGTGTGACACTTCGAACACCGGGGCCGACCCCCCTGGTCGAAGCTGCCTACCGGGCAGTAACGTCCTGCCGTCCCGCAGCGTCGCGAACGAGGAGCAGTCTTGCTCGACTTCAGCCTTCCGGCCCTCTACCAGGTACCGAGCGGCGGTAACCTCTCCGACCCTGTGCACCGGAACGCCGAGGTCCACCCGGACGTCGCGGTGCTCAGCCGCAAGGTGGACGGCCGCTGGGAGGAGTTGACCTCGGTCCAGTTCCTCGCCGAGGTGCACGCCGCCGCGAAGGGCCTGATCGCCGCGGGCATCGAGCCCGGCGACCGGGTGGGCATCATGTCCCGCACCCGGTACGAGTGGACGCTGCTGGACTTCGCGATCTGGACGGCCGGCGCGATCACCGTGCCGGTGTACGAGACGTCCTCCGCCGAGCAGGTCGAGTGGATCCTCGGCGACTCGGGCGCGGTCGCCGTCCTCACCGAGACCGACCAGCACGTCAAGGTGGTCGGCGAGGTCCGCGACCGGCTGCCGGAGCTGAAGCACACCTGGCAGATCGAGGGCGGCGCGCTCGCCGCGCTGGCCGAGGCCGGCCGGGACGTCCCGGACGCGACCGTCCAGGAGCGCCGCGCGATCGCCGGCCCCGACGACGTCGCCACCATCGTCTACACCTCGGGCACCACCGGCCGCCCGAAGGGCTGTCAGCTGACGCACGGCAACTTCCTCGCCGAGTGCGGCAACATCGTCGAGCGCCTCACCCCGCTGTTCCGCACCGGCGACAGCTCCGTCCTGCTCTTCCTGCCGCTGGCCCACGTGCTCGGCCGGATCGCCGAGATCGCCCCGGCGATGGCCCCGATCAAGCTGGGCCACGTCTCCGACATCAAGGACGTCACCGCCGAGCTGGCCGCCTTCCGGCCGACCCTGATCCTGGGCGTGCCCAGAGTCTTCGAGAAGGTCTACAACACCGCCCGTGCCAAGGCCCAGGCCGACGGCAAGGGCAAGATCTTCGACAAGGCCGCCGAGACCGCGATCGCCTACAGCCGGGCGCTGGACGCCGGCGGCGCGGGCCTGGTCCTGCGGCTCAAGCACGCCGTCTTCGACAAGCTGGTCTACAGCAAGCTGCGCGCCGCCCTCGGCGGCCGGGCCACCCACGCGATCTCCGGCGGCGCCCCGCTCGGCGAGCGGCTCGGCCACTTCTACCGGGGCATCGGCTTCACCGTCCTGGAGGGCTACGGCCTGACCGAGACCTGCGCGGCCACCGCCTTCAACCCGTGGGACAAGCCGAAGATCGGTACGGTCGGCCAGCCGGTCCCCGGCGCCTCCGTCCGGATCGCCGAGGACGGCGAGGTCTTCTTCAAGGGCCCGCACGTCTTCACCGGCTACTGGAACAACCCGCAGGCCACCGCCGACACCCTCAAGGACGGCTGGATGGCGACCGGTGACCTCGGCTCGCTGGACTCCGAGGGCTACCTGACCATCACCGGCCGCAAGAAGGAGATCATCGTCACCGCCGGCGGCAAGAACGTCGCCCCGGCCGTGATCGAGGACCGGATCCGGGCCCACGCCCTGGTCGGCGAGGTCATGGTGGTCGGCGACCGCAAGCCCTTCATCGCCTGCCTGCTCACCGTCGACCCGGACTTCTTCCCGAAGTGGAAGGAGCTCAACGGCAAGCCCGCCACCGCCACCGTCGCCGAGCTCGCCGACGACCCTGACCTGCTGGCCGCCCTGCAGACCGCGGTGGACGACGGCAACGCGGCCGTCTCGCACGCCGAGGCGGTCAAGAAGTTCCGCCTGCTGGACACCGAGTTCTCCGAGGAGAGCGGCCACCTGACGCCCTCGCTCAAGCTCAAGCGCAACGTCGTGCTGAAGGACTACGCCGCCGAGATCGAGGCGCTGTACAAGAAGTAGCAGCACACGGACGGGCCCCGCCTCCTCCCGCAGGGAGAGGCGGGGCCCGTCCGCGCGTCAGGCCGCCAGCAGCGAGGTCAGCCGCCCGGCCAGCAGGTCCCAGCGCCAGGAGCGCTCCACCCAGCGCCGCCCGGCCTCGCCCATCCGCCGCCGCAGCTCCTCGTCCCGCAGCAGCCGGACGATCCGCTCCGCGGCCGCCGCGGCCGAGCCGCCGGGCACCACGTATCCGGTCTCGCCCTCCAGCACCGCGTCCGGCGCCCCGCCGGAGTCCCCCGCGACCACCGGCAGGCCGGTCGCCGAGGCCTCCAGGTAGACGATCCCCAGCCCCTCCACGTCCAGCCCCCCGCGGCGGGTCCGGCAGGGCATCGCGAAGACGTCCCCGGCCCCGTAGTGGGCGGGCAGCTCCTCCCAGGGCACCGAGCCGGTGAACCGCACCGAGGCCCGTACGCCCTTGGCGTCCGCCAGCTTCTCCAGCTCCGCCCGGTACGGCCCGCCTCCGACGATCAGCAGCACCGCGTCCGGCACGTCCGCCAGGATCTGCGGCATCGCCTCGATCAGGGTGTCCTGCCCCTTGCGCGGCACCAGCCGGGAGACGCACACCACCACCGGCCGGTCCGCCAGCCCCAGCCGTCGGCGCACCTCGGCGCCCCCGGAGCCGGGGTGGAAGGTCGACTCGTCCACACCCGGCGGCAGCTGCACCATCCGGGCCGCGGCCCGCGGCCCGACCGCGGCGGCGATCCGCGAGCGGGTGTACTCGCCCAGGTACGTCAGCACGTCGGTGCCCGCGCCGATCCGCCGCAGCAGCTGCCGGGAGCCCGGCAGCTGGGCCCAGGCGGCCTCGTGCCCGTGGGTCATGCCGAGCAACCGCCCGGCCCCGGCCCGGCGCAGCGTCGGCGCCATCAGGCCGAGCGGGGCCGCGGCGCCGAACCAGACCGAGTCGCACTTCTCCGCGCGCAGGATCTCGGCGGCCCGCCGGGTGACCCGGGGTGTGGGAACCATCACCTTCGTGCGGTCCCGGATCACCGGGAACGGCTGCTCGGCGTCGAAGCGCCGCACCTCGGTGCCGTCCCGCCAGGTCGAGGCGTACACCACGATGCTCCCGGCCGGCTGACGGACGGCCATGTTGTGCACGAAGGCCTGGATGCCTCCCGGGCGGGGCGGGAAGTCATTGGTGACGATCAAGGTTCTGTGCATCAGGCCACGGCTCGCTCGGTCGGGGGGTGCTCGGTGTACCGCTGGGTGATCCGTACGATAGGTCAACACCATGACCCGCCGGGAACGGAACCGCGTACGGCAACCGTTTGACCCCCGGGTCAGTCCTAGTACCTAGGCCGCGATGCGGCGGCCCGGGCGTCCGTCAGTACGACGCCTCCGGTGAGGACGTCGAGACGAACGAGGGAGCGCAGTGGAGTTGGCCCCGGCCACCGAGTCCGGTTCTTCGCGCGGCCGCCTCGGCCGCCCGCTCGGGGCGCTGGCCGCCCTCGTCGCGGTCTGGGTGGCCACCCGCACCGTGCTGGTGCTGCTGATGACCGGCGTGCTGAAGTCGCCCGGCGGCGACGTCACGGCCGACGTCTGGATGATCTACCACGCCTGGTACGGCGTGCTGCAGACCGGCACCTTCCCGTTCGACGACGTGACCTGGCAGTACCCGCCGGGCGCCGCCCTGGTGATCCTGCTGCCGGGCCTGCTGCCCTGGTCGTACCTGACCTCGTTCTGGGTGATCTGCGGCATCGCCGACGCCGCCGCGGCCGCGCTGCTTATCCGCACCGGCCTGCGCCGGGGCCGGGCGCTGACCGGCGCCTGGATGTGGGTGGTCGGCGTGCCGCTGCTCGGCCCGATGATCTACAACCGCTTCGACCTCCTGGTCACCGCGCTCGCCCTGGCCGGCCTGCTCGCGCTGATCCGCCGCCCGGCGGTCGGCGGGCTGCTGCTGGGCCTCGGCGGCATCGTCAAGGTCTGGCCGCTGCTCGGCCTGATCGGCACCCCGTCCGGCCGCCGCACCCGCCGTTCCTGGACGCTGGCGGCGGCCACCGCCGTCTCGGTGGGCTTCCTGCTCGCGGCCGGGATGAACGGCGCCTTCGGCTTCCTGGCCTTCCAGAAGGACCGCGGGATCGAGGTCGAGTCGGTCGGCGCCCTGCCGCTGCACCTGGCCCGGCTGGCCGGGGGCTGGAACGGCAGGGTCACCATGAACTACGGCTCCCCCGAGATGCTCGGGCCGTGGGTCAGCGTGATCAGCAAGGTGATGATGGCCGGCACCGTGCTGGGCTTCCTCTGGCTGCTGATGTGGCGCTTCACCGCCCGCCGCCGCAACGCGGCCACCATGTACGACGCGGCGCTGTGCGCGCTGCTGATCTTCGTGGTGACCAGCCGGGTGATCAGCCCGCAGTACCTGGTCTGGCTGATCGGCGTGGCGGCGGTCTGCCTGACCGTGCGCGGCACCAGCCAGCGGCCGGTGGCGCTGCTGATCCTGGTCGCCTGCCCGCTCACCCTGCTCGAGTTCCCGACCATGTTCACCCAGGTCCTGAACAGCGAGCCGCTGGCGATCACCGTGCTGGGCCTGCGCAACCTGCTGCTGCTGACCGCCACCGTGCTCTCCTGCATCCGGCTCTGGCGCTCCACCCGCGCCGCGGCGCCCCTGCCGCCCACCGTGGTGCTGTCCGAGCCCGCCGCACTGCCGGCCGCCTCCGCCTATCCGGTGCGCCCGGGCATCGCGTACGAGCAGGACCTGCTGGACGGCATCGACCACCCGGCCGGGCGTTAGCCGGCTTTCAGCGCCTCCACCTCGGCCAGCCAGAGCCTGGTGAACTCGGCGAGTCCGACGCCCAGTTCGCCGCGCAGCAGCCGGTCGGTGCGGTGCTCCCGGTCCTCGCCCTGGCCGTCGGCCGCGCCGACCGCCCGGTAGAAGGCGACCAGCCGCTCGGTCCCGTACCGGCGGGCGATCAGGTCGCAGGCGAGCCAGGCCTGCTCGTAGGCCTGGGCGATGCCGTCGGCACCCGCGGCGAAGTCCCCGTCGGCGGGCAGCGCGGTGGGCAGCTTCCCGGCGGCGACGTCCCGGGTCAGCTCGGGGGCGATCTGCTGCGGGCGGCGGCCGGATCCGCGGTAGGCGGTCCAGTCGGCGACGCCCTCGGAGAGCCACAGCGGGGTCCAGGCCCGGGTGTCGGCCCGGGTCGCGACGTGGGTGGCCTCGTGGGTGACCACCACCTGCCGGCCGAAGTCGCTGAGCCGCCCGAACGCCTCGGGGTTGACCACCACCCGGTCCGCCGGGGTGTGCCAGGGCGCGCCGGAGGCGGCCACGGTGACCGCCGCCATGCCCGTCCAGCCCGCCGGGTCGGCCTCCAGCAGCCGGGCGAACTGCGCCTCGGTGGCGGGCAGTTCGAGCAGCAGCCGACCGGGCCAGCCGCCGCCCCAGACCGCGCTGACGGCCGGCACCGCCTGGTCCCCCACCGCGACCAGGCCGGCCGGGTCGGGCCCGTCGGCCAGGCCGAGCACCAGGCACCGGGCACCGGGGGCGGTCCGGGCGGGGCCGAGGTCCCACAGCGCCGGGGGCCCGCTGGTGCCCTCCTCGTGCTCCACCCGCCAGCCGCCCCGGTCCCGGACCAGCTCGATCCGGCGCGGGTACACCACGGGGTACTCGTCGTACCCGGCGATCCGCACCGCCAGCTCGACGGACGCGGTCAGCCGCTCCGGCCCGCCGGCCGCCGAGGCCTCCCGTTCGGGCGGCAGCACCAGGTTGCGGTACCCCGCCTCGGCCCCCGCGAGCCCGGACCAGGCGGGCAGCGAGCGGGCTCGCGCCGCCAGCAACTCGGTCACCTCGGCACGCCGGTCGTCCGTCCGCCCGCCCGGCCGCGCCGCCGGGGCGGCCGGGGGCAGCGACAGCTGGGCCAGCCCGCCGGCCGCGAGCAGCAGCGCACCGCGCCGGGACAGCACGCAACGAGATATGTCGGCCGGGCCGCAGGACGTCGCGCTCAGAGCCGGACCACCCCGGAGACCGGCATCGCGTCGACGCTCTCGTACCGGACCTTGGCGCCCGGGTACGGGGCGTGCACCATCACCCCGCCGCCGGCGTACATCCCGACGTGGTGCATGTCCCGGTAGAAGATCACCAGGTCTCCCGGCCGTGCTTCGGAGAGGCTGATCCGCTGCCCGGCGTACGCCTGGGCCTGCGAGGTCCGCGGCAGGGTCACTCCGGCCTGCCGCCAGCTGTAGTACATCAGACCGGAACAGTCGAAGGCACGGGGCCCGGTGGCTCCGTAGACGTAGGGCGAGCCGATCATCCGCACCGCGGCGGCCAGCGCGGCCGCCCCGCGCTCGGAGGCGGGCGGGGCCGTGCCGAGGTCCAGCCGGTCGGTGCCGCGGGTGGCGCGCTGCTCGGCGTCCCGGGCGTCCTGGGCGGCCATCCTGGCCCGCTCGGCGACGCCCAGGCTGTTGAGCAGCTTCTGGGCCTTGGTCAGCCGCTCCTGGATCTGCTGCTTGTTCTCGGCCAGCGAGCGGCGGGCCTGGTCCAGCTCGGCGAGCTTGGCCGCGGTCTCGGTGCGGCGCTGGTCGAGCCGACGCTGACGGGTGACCAGCTCGTGCAGCGTCTCCTGCTGCCGCTCGGCGGCCTGGCCGAGGGTGCGGGCGCGGTCGAGGTAGGCCGCGGGGTCGGTGGAGAGCATCAGCTGGACGGTCTGGGTCATCCCGCCGCCCCGGTACTCGGCCCCGGCGACCGTCGCCAGGTCCCCGCGCAGCTGGTTGAGCTGCTCCTGCGCGGTGGCGACCTCGCCCTGCAGGTTCGCGGTCTCGCCCAGCAGCCGCTGCTGCGCCTCCTGCGCGGCGTTGTACTTCTCCGACGCCCGCTCGGCCTCGTCGTACAGCTGCTCGACCTGCGTCTTGACGCCCTTGCGATCGGGCGCGTCCCGCGCCCCGGGGGCGGCCTGGGCGCTGCCGACGGTCGCCACGCCCAGGGCCGTGGTGGCGGCCGCGGTCAGTACCAGCGCACGGGCGAGCAGTTGGGAACGACGGTGCACGGGCATGGCGGCAACGGCTCCAGTCCTGCGGCGCGGCCCCGCGGCCGCGCCCCGGTGGGCGGCCGTCGAGCGGGAGTCCGGTGGCAGACGTTAGCGAGTCCGGGCAAGTGAGTCCAAACCCCTCCCGACCCGAATATTTGACCCTTATTCGGACACCAGCCCGAGCCGCCGGAAAAGCCGCAGGCCCGGCCCTCCGAGACGGAGGACCGGGCCCGTGAACGTCGGGGCGTGAATCAGACCCGCACGATGGAAGCCAGCGGCATGTTGGAGACGGCCTCGTAGCGGACCGAGGCGCCCGGCTTGGGAGCGTGCAGCACCTGACCGTTGCCCGCGTAGATGCCGACGTGGTGGGCGTCGCTGTAGAAGATCAGCAGGTCGCCGGGCTGGGCCTGGGAGAGGTCCGAGCCGATCCGGGTGCCGGCGCCGGCCTGCTCCTGCGAGGTGCGCGGCAGCGACACGCCGGCCTGGTTGAACGCCCAGACCATCAGGCCCGAGCAGTCGAAGGAGCCGGGACCGGTGGCGCCCCAGACGTACGGGCTGCCGACCTTGGAGGCGGCGGCGGCCAGCGCGGCGGCACCGTGCGAGCTGCCCGGGGCGATCTTGACCGGCGCGGACGAGGAGCCCAGGTCGGAGCGGCCGCTGTCGCGCGAGGCGCGGTCGCCGGAGGCCGGCTGGGAGGCCTTCGCGGCGGCGTCCGCCTTGGCCTGGGCGTCGGCGGCGGCCTTGTCCTCGGCCGCCTTGAGCGCCTGGCGCTCCTGCTCGGTCAGCGTGTTGAGCAGGTCCTGGGCGGCCTTCAGCTTGTTCTGAACGTCCTCCTTGGAGGCCTTCAGCTGCTGGGTGGTGGACTCGAGCTCGGCGAGCTTGCCCTGCGCCTCGGTGCGGTCCTGGTCCAGCTTGCGCTGCTGCTCCTGGAGCTGCTTCAGCTGGTTCTTCTGGGTGTCACCGGCCTGGTTCAGCGCCCCGGCCTGGTTGAGGAAGTTGTCCGGGCTGGAGTTGAACATCAGCTGGACGGTCGGGGATATGCCGCCGTTGCGGTACTGCTCGCCGGCGATCTCGGCGAGGCCGCCCTGCAGGTCGGTCACCTGCGCCTGCTGACGGGCCACCTGGTCCTGCAGGCCGGAGACCTGCTTCTCCAGCGCCTGCTGCTTCTCCTGGGCCGCGTTGTACTTCTCGGTCGCCTGCTCGCCCTGCTCGTTGAGCTGGTCGACCTGCTCCTTGACCTGTTCCTTGGTCGGCTGCGGGTCGGCGTGGGCGCCGGTCTGCGCGGAGAGGGCGACGGCCGCGGCGGCGAAACCGGTCAGGATCGAGACACGAGCGCGGCTGGCGGGCTTGGGACGACGATGGGACGCCACGAAGGCGGACTCCTTCTTCCTACGTCCGCCTACCGGGTGAGCTGACGGGTTCGGGCCGGAAGCATGCCCTACGACGCCTCACGGCCTCACCAACGGCCGACCTGGCGCCGATTCACCCCGGAGGAACATGGTTCCCCGGCTCCGCTCCGCAGCGCCCCCGACCACTGGGCTCCCCTGTCGGGCAGTCGCTTCGACCTGCCCCGCTGTTTCGCGAACTCGACGGAAACCACCGCCGCCACCCAGGCTGGGTGATCGACAGTGCGGTGGTTCGGGGCACGACCCTAGTAACTGAACCGTGATCCGTTCAAATCCTTGTCAGAAAAAAGACGGAAGATCACCCATGTTCTCTTGTGAAAATGACTGATGGTGATCGCCGCCGCACGCAAAGCTGATCGGCTCTCACCGGTCGGCGGTGGAACGGGATGGAACGGACGAACCCCGAAGCGCCACCCCCCGACTCGGGAGGTGGCGCATATCACAGTTCGGAGGCCGGGCCCCGGGAGTGTCGGACCGTCAGACCCGGCGGATCGTGTTGATCGGCATCGCATCGGCCTTCATCACCTTCACCACGTCACCGGTGTGCGGCGCGTGGACGACCATGCCGTTGCCGATGTACATCCCCACGTGGTGCCGGTCGCTGCCGTAGATCACCAGGTCGCCCGGCTGGGCCTGGTCCAGCGAGGGCACCCGGGTGCCGACGTCGCCCTGCTCCTGCGAGGTGCGCGGCAGCGAGACGCCGGCCTGGGCGTACGACCAGACCATCAGGCCCGAGCAGTCGAAGGTGTTCGGCCCGGTGGCGCCCCACACGTACGGCGAGCCCTGCCTGCTCATCGCCCTGGCCACGGCCACGGCCGCGTAGCCGCTGGCCGGCGGCAGGTTGGTGAGGTCGACCCGCGCGGTGCCGCGCGAGGCGCGGTCGTCCTGCTGCTGCTGGGCCTTCAGCGCGGCCCGGTCGGCGGCGCTGAGCGAGTTCAGCAGGTCCTGCGCGGCCTTCAGCTTCTGGTTGACGTCCGCCTTGGCCTGGTTGAGGTCCTTGGTGGTGGAGTCCAGCGACGCCAGCACGGCGGCCGCCTCGGCCTTCTCCTGGTCCAGCCGGCGCTGCTGGTCGAGCAGACCCTTGAGCGCCTCGGTCTGGCTCTGGCTGGCCTGCTGGACGCTCGACGCCTTGTCCAGGTAACCGGACGGGTCGGAGGAGAGCATCAGCTGGACGGACGGGTCGATGCCGCCGGTGCGGTACTGCTCGCCCGCGACCTGGGCCAGGCCGCTCCGCAGCTGGCTCATCTGGTCCTGACTGCGGGCCACCTGGTCCTGCAGCTGGTCGGCCTGCTTGCGGAGCTGGTCGGCGCGCTCCTTGGCGCCGTTGTACTTCTCCGCCGCCTGCTCCTGCTCCTGCTGGAGCTGGTCGATCTGCGCCTTGACGTCGGACGTGTTCGGCTGCGGCGCGGCGTGCGCGGCCACCTGGGCGGAGAGGGCGACCGCGGTCGCAGCGGCAGCGGTGAGCACGGAGACCCGTGCGCGGCTCGGCTGCTTGGGACGGCGGTGGGAGGCCAAGGGACCGGCTCCTTCTTCCATCGGACTCACCCGTTCGGGCGAGATTCCGGAAAATAGGTTTGACGCCAGACCCTAGTGAAGATCTATCCGTTTTGCCACTCCCCCGAAGGCGTGAACTACGGTCCCCACGCTGACTTCACCGGATCCCCACACCACCGCAAAACGGTCACTGACCAGGGATCATCCGACCGGGCCGGGTCAGGGCCGGGCCAGCCGGTTCAGCAGCAGCACCGAGGCCACCGGGCGCGCGCCCGCCTTCCGCACGCCCTCCGCGACCTCCCGGTCGGTGGACACCACCACCACCGGACGGCCCTGCGGCTCGGCCCGGACCAGACGGCGGATCAACTCGTCCGCGGTCTCCCCGGTCCGGCTGAACCGTACCCGCACCCCGCGCGGCGGCGCCATGATGACCGGTACGTCCAGGTCCTGCCCGTCGAACACACAGGTGACCTCCGCCTGGGTGCGCTGGGCCAACATCGCCAGCCCGCCCAGCAGCCGGATCCGCTGCTGCTCCAGCGGCAGCGTCGGGTACCCGGTCTTGGTCACGTTGTAGCCGTCCACCACCAGGTGCACCTGCGGGATCGCCAGCAGCTGGTCCAGCAGCGCCGGATCGTCCTCGGCCAGGCCGCGCCGGGCCACGTCGTGCGGCGAGGCCGCCCCCGGCACCACCGCCTCCACCAGGTCCGCCGGGCGGATCTGGGAGACCGGCAGCGCCAGCTCGCGCTGCAGGCCCTGCGCCGACTGCAGCACGGTGTCCAGCAGCAGCCGCAGCCGCATGTCCTCGACGCTGCGCCCCTCCCGGGCCGACCGACGGCCCTGCTCGACCACGGTCTCCAGCTCGGACACCCGGTGCCGCAGCCGCCGCGCCTCGCTCTCCGCCGCGCTGCGCTCACCCGCGGCCTGCGCCTTCGCGGCCTCCAGCTCCCCGGTCACCCGCCGGGTCTCGGCCTGTGCCCGCCGGGTGTCGCTCTCCAGCGACCGCACCTTCTTGCGCAGCGACTCGGCCTCCCGCCGGACGCCCTCGAACTCCGCCCGCTGGCGGTCCAGGTCCGCGCGCGCGGCGGCCCGTACCTCGGCCAGCTCGGCCTGCAGCTTCTCCACCAGTCGGGTGGCCTCCGCCACGGCGTCCTCGGCGCCGACCCGCTCGGCCTCCTCGCCGGCCTCGGTGACCAGCCGGCTCCAGCCCGCCGACCGCACCAGGTAGGCGGCGGCCGCGACGTCCATCGGATCGGCGGCGCCGGGGACGGTGCCCGACTCCAGCGCCTTCACCAGGTCCGGCTGGCCCAGCCGCAGCCGCTCCGCTATCCGCACCCGGAACGCCGGCTCGGACTCCAGCGCCGCCGCCAGCGCGGTGGCCGCGTACTTGGCCCGCCGCGCCGGGGTGAACTTGACGTACTGACGCAGGCCCTGCGGCAGCTCCGCGGGCGGCAGCCCGCCCAGCGCGTCCGAGGCCAGCCCGACCACGCGCCGGCGCACGCCCTCCGGCAACGGCCGGTCCAGCTTCTCGGCCGCGCGCTCCGCGACGGCACCCGGCTCGACGGCACCGGACCCACCGGCACCCGACTCAACGGCACCCGGCTCGACGGCACCGGACTCAGCGGCACCCGGCTCGACGCCGGCCGCGTCAGCAGCGCCCGAGTCATCGGCACCGGACGCAGCGGCCCCTGCCGCGCCGCCCTCCGACGGAGCGTTCTCGGACGGGACCGTCCCGGCGGCCGGCTCCGGTGCCTGCGCAGCGGGCTGAAGCCCCTGCGCTTCGCCGGGCTCCCTCGCTGCGTCCACCACGTCCTCGGCTCCGATCCTGGTCCAGCGGGTGCGGCCCGCGGCCGCCCCTGTCGTCACGCTCCGTGCGCCTTGTCTGTATTGTCCCGTGCGGTGGACGGCCGCGTCGCGCACCGCCCACCGCACCGACGGGGTCAGCCCTGCTCGGCGGGGGCTTCCGCACCCTCGGCGCCCGGGCGGGCCACCAGCTCGACCTGGTCCACCGCGTTGCACCAGCGGCAGCGCACCGACTCGATCGTCTCGCTGAGCACCTCGGTCTCCTCGACCTTGGACTCGCCGGCCAGGTCGAAGTGCAGGAACTCGGTCACCCGCGCGGTGCGGGTCACGTCGAAGCGGGTGAGGTTGCCGCACAGCGTGCAGCGCCAGCGCGTCTCGGCGGTCAGTGCGGGGACGGTCATCGGGGATCCTCTCGGCTGGTCCCTGGGTGGGCTAGGCGCTCCCCCCGGAGCCCCGGCGTCGGCGGCGGGAGGCGGGATTGCCCGCCCCAAGCCTATTGCCTGGGGCAACCGCCCCGACCACCGGTTGCCGGAACCGGAGGACTGGTCCACCTGCCGTAAACCGCCGTGTCACCTGCCGCGCACGGAGGGATGCTTGGCCGCATGGCGCTCGTGGCCCCCGACCACACCGACGCGCGGGACGGCCGCCCGGCGGTGCCCGCCCCGGCGGTCACCTACGCCCTGATCGCGCTCAACACCCTGGTCTTCCTGCTCGGCCCGGCCGCCGGCCTCAACCCGCTGTACGGCACCGGCCAGGCCCGGATCTGCGCCGAACAGCGGTACGAGCAGCGCTGGGGCGCCGTGCCCGCCGAGCTGCTGACCGGCCACCCGCTCACCGCCGAGCAGCTGGCCGACGGCCCCGACCCGGTCCCCGGCTGCCCCGCCGCCCCCACCCCGGGCAAGCACCCGGCGGTCTCCGCCCTCACCGGGCTCTTCCTGCACGCCGGCTGGCTGCACCTGCTGGGCAACCTGCTCTTCCTCCACGTCTTCGGCCCCACCGTCGAACGGCGGCTCGGCCGGGCCAGGTACCTCCTCTTCTACCTGGCCGCCGGCAGCCTCGCCTCGTACGGCTTCGCCCTCGCCGAGGCGCACTCCCCCGGCTTCACCCGGGTCCTGATCGGCGCCTCGGGCGCGATCTCCGGCGTGCTCGGCGCCTACCTGCGCTTCCACCCGAAGGCCCGGGTGACCACCCTGGTCCCGCTGCTCCTCTTCCTCCCACTGCGCTTCCCGGCCTGGCTGGTGCTCGGCCTCTGGTTCGCCCTGCAGTGGTGGTCGGTGCACTCGGCCGGGCCCGGGGTGGCCTACCTGGTGCACGTGATCGGCTTCTCGGCCGGCTTCCTGTACGCCTGCACCATGGTCGGGCACCCCCCGAGACGCCCCCGCTGAGGCCCGATACGCTGGCCGCACCCCACGAAGGAGCCCGAGAACGTGATCACCGCCATCGTCCTGATCAAGACCAGTGTCGACCGCATCCCGGAGATCGCCGAGGCCATCGCCGCCATCGAGGGCGTCAGCGAGGTCTACTCGGTGACGGGCGGCTACGACCTGGTCGCGATGGTCCGGGTGCGCCGCCACGACGACCTGGCCGAGGTCATCCCGGGCCGGCTCAACAAGGTCCCGGGCGTGGCCCACACCGAGACCCAGATCGCCTTCCGCACCTACTCCCAGCACGACCTGGAAGCGGCGTTCGCCCTCGGCCTGGACGAGTGACCGTCAGCCGTCACGGCGGCTGTCGGCGACGCAACGGCCGCCCTCGTTGCGGTAGTTCCACGCCGCGCCGTCGGTGACCAGCTCGCGCACGGCGGTCAGGAAGCGCTCGATGTGCTCGTCCGGCGTGCCGGCCCCGAAGCTCACCCGGATCGCGTTCAGGCTGCGCTCCCCCGGCAGCGAGGGCTCGGGCGCCCCGCACACAGAGACTGGACCGGGAGCCACGCCGGACTCCTCACCGAGCAGGGTCCGCACCAGCGGGTGGGCGCAGAACAGCCCGTCGCGCACCCCGATGCCGTACTCGGCGGACAGCGCGGCCGAGAAGTGCGAGCTGTTCCAGTCCCGGACCACGAAGGACAGCACGCCCACCCGGGCGGAGCCCTCGCCGAACAGGTTCAGCACCTTGACCTGCGGAATCTCCGCCAGCCCCGCCGTCAGCCGCTCGACCAGCTGCCGCTCCCGGGCCTCCAACGCGTCGAAGCCGGCCTCGGTCAGCGCCCGGCAGGCCGAGGCGATCGCGTAGGCGCCGATGACGTTCGGCGAGCCAGCCTCGTGCCGGGCCGGACCGGTGTGCCACTGCACCGCCACCGAGCCGTCCAGCTCCCGGGCGACCGTCCGGGTCGCCCCGCCGCCGGCCAGGTACGGCTCGGCCGCGTCCAGCCAGTCCGCCCGCCCGGCGAGCACCCCGGCGCCGAACGGCGCGTACAGCTTGTGACCGGAGAAGGCGATCCAGTCGACGTCCAGCTCGCGCACCGAAACCCGGTGGTGCGGGGCCAGCTGGGCGGCGTCCAGCACCACCCGGGCGCCGTGCCGGTGCGCGCTCGCGGTCAGCTCGGCGACCGGCCACAGCTCGCCGGTCACGTTGGAGGCACCGGTGACGCACAGCAGCTTCGGCCCCTCGGGCGCCCCGGCGAGCGCCGCCTCCAGCGCGGCCACCGCCTCGGCCCGCGAGCGCGGCGCCCGCAGGTAGCTGACCTCCAGCCCGGCGTGCGCCCAGGGCAGCAGCGAGGCGTGGTGCTCGGTCTCGAAGGCGAACACCCGGGTGCCGGCCGGCACGGCGGCGGCCAGCAGGTTGAGCGAGTCGGTGGTGGCGCGGGTGAAGACCACCTGGTCACCCTCGCGCAGGTCGAGGAACTCGGCGACGGTACGGCGGCTCTGCTCGAACAGGTCGGTGGACAGCTGCGACAGGTACCCGGCGCCGCGGTGCACGCTGCCGTAGTACGGGGCGTAGGCGGCGACGTCGTCCCAGACCCGCTGGAGCGCCGGCGCGCTGGCCGCGTAGTCGAGCGCCGCGTAGCCCACCTTCTCACCGCTGGCGAGCGGCACCTGGACGTCGTGGCCGAGGACGGCGAGCGGGGCGAAGACTTCGGTGGAGAGGGACATGAGGATGCACTCCTTCGAGGGGTGAGGGACCCCGGGAGTGCTGGTCGTCCGGCGTCCGCGCTTGTCGCGCGGACGGCCTGCCCGGCGACCCGGTCCTCACCCAGGGCACCCCGCCACGGACGGAGGGTTGCCGGACAGCCAGCTGGGGCTTGGCGCTGTCACTCATGACCTGGCCCAGACTCTAGGTCGGGTACGTCGGAGGGTCAAACGGGCATCCACCATCCGGACAGTGTTCTCGCCCGCTCGCCTCCGGGGCGCTCGAACCCGGCGCCGACGCTCGTCGCTCCGGCGCTCGTACCTCGCTTGTCACTCCTCAACTCTCGGCACCGGCGCGCCCCTTCGGCTCGAGGCGCGCAAAGGGCCCGCACCGACCAATCGCCAGGCGCTCGAACCCGGCGCCGACGCTCGTCGCTCCGGCGCTCGTACCTCGCTTGTCACTCCTCAACTCTCGGCACCGGCGCGCCCCTTCGGCTCGGGGCGCGCAAAGGGCCCGTACCGACCAATCGCCACGGGCCCTCAACTGCCGTCTCAGATCCGGCTGGTGGCCTCCGACCAGCGCCGCAGCAGGTCCTGCGCCGCGCCCGAGTCGATCGCCTCGGCCGCCCGGGCCATGCCCGCCGCGAGCTGCTCCGTCAGCGGCGCGTCGCCGAGGTCCAGCGCGACCAGCGCCGACGCCGTGTTCAGCAGGACGGCGTCCCGCACCGGCCCGCGCTCCCCGGCCAGCAGCCGGCGCGCGACCTCGGCGTTGTACGCGGCGTCGGCCCCGCGCAGCGCCTCGATGCCGACCAGCTCGATGCCGACGTCCCGCGGATCGAAGGTGGTCTCGGTGACCGCCCCGTCGCGCACCACCCACACCCGCGAGGTGGTGGTGATGGTCAGTTCGTCCAGCCCGTCGTCGCCGCGGAACACCAGCGCCGTCGCCCCGCGCCGGGCGAGCACCCCCGCGATCAGTCCGGCGAGCCGGGTGTCGAAGCAGCCGATCGCGTGCGCGGTGACCTTCGCCGGGTTGGTCAGCGGGCCGAGGATGTTGAAGGCGGTCGGCACCCCGAGGTCGCGCCGGGCGGTGGCGGCGTGCCGCATCGAGGGGTGGAACCTCGCCGCGAAGCAGAAGGTGAGTCCGACCTCCTCGGCGACCTCGGCCACCCGCCGGGCCGACAGGTCCAGCGCCACCCCGAGCTTCTCCAGCACGTCCGAGGAGCCGCTGGAGGAGGAGGCGGCCCGGTTGCCGTGCTTGACCACCTTGGCCCCGGCGGCCGCCGCGACGATCGCCGACATGGTGGAGATGTTGACGGTCTTCGCCCGGTCGCCGCCGGTGCCGACGATGTCGACCGCCGGGCCGGGGATGTCCAGCGGCTCGGCGTGCTGGTACATCGCGTCGACCAGACCGGCGATCTCGTCCACCGTCTCGCCCTTGGCCCGCAGCGCCACCATGAACCCGGCCACCTGGACGGGGGACGCCTCGCCGCTCATGATCCGGTCCATCGCCCACGCGGTGGAGGAGCGGTCGAGGTCCTCCCCCTTCAACAGTGCCGCCAGGAGGTCCGGCCAGGTGCGGACCACCTGCGCGGGGTCGGTACCACCGTTCGCAGGGTTCACGTTCACCATGGCTGACTCCAGCTGTTGTCGGTTCCCCCGCTGCGGGGGGACGTCCGTACGGATGGAGCCAGCCTATCGAGCGGCGGGGCGCCCGGGCCCCTGCCTTCTCTAGTACTGAGACGCCCTCGCTCAGCGTGCGACCGGGGCCCGCTTGGCCAGCCGTGCCCGCAGCAGGGTGGCGACCGCCCCGGCCAGCGCCACCGGGTCCACCGGGTGGGAGATCGCGGCATCGGCCCGGCTCCAGGCGGCGAGCCAGGAGTCCTGCGGCCGGCCGATCAGCACCAGCACCGGCGGGCAGCCGTAGATCTCGTCCTTGAGCTGGCGCCCGAGGCCGAGCCCGCCGGCCGGGACCGCCTCGCCGTCCAGCACGCAGAGGTCGATGCCGCCCTTCTCCAGCGCCTTGATCACCGCGGGGGTGGTCGCGCACTCGAGGTAGGACAGCTCCGGAAGATCCTCGGCAGGCCGACGGCCGAGTGCCGTCAGCACCTGCTCGCGGGTGTTGCGGTCGTCGCTGTAGACGAGGACGGTGAGCGACTCGTCGGTCGTGTACGCCATGGACCCTGCTCCCTCAAGTGTGATCCGGACCACGTTCACCTGATCCGGATGCTACTCCCGTTTCCCCCGTCGCCGGTCCCCCTCGCGCACGTTCCTCCTCAAGCCGCCGCGCCCGCGGCTCACCCACCCGGAGGACGCCCCGTCACCCGGACCCTCCCGGTCCACCCGTACGGCCGATGCGGCGTCCTCTCCCCTACAACCCGAGCCGCCCCGTCCGTGCGGCGACGCGCCGGGCAAGGGGGTAGCACCCCGCCCGAGGAACCGTCAGAAAAGGGACACGCCGCTGCTCAGCCCCCGTGCGGACACCCCGTCGCCCGCCAAGCGGGCATACCGCACGCACCGGACACTCCGAGGGACACCCCCCGACGTGAAGACGGAATAAGGGACCGACATAATGTCCGTCGTGGCGACAGCAACAGCAACAGAAACCGGGCACGCGCACGGATCGGTCAATCGACCGAACATGGTCAGCGTCGGAACGATCGTCTGGCTCAGTTCCGAGCTGATGTTCTTCGCGGCCCTCTTCGCGATGTACTTCACGCTCCGCTCCGTCAAGGGAGCGGCGTTCTGGACCGAGAAGGCGCACGCCCTCAACGTGACGTTCTCCTCGGTCAACACCACCATCCTGGTGCTCTCCTCGCTCACCTGCCAGCTCGGCGTGTTCGCCGCCGAGCGCGGTGACGTGAAGAAGCTCCGCGGGTGGTTCATCCTCACGTTCTTCATGGGCGCGATCTTCATCGGCGGCCAGGTCTACGAGTACACCGAGCTGGTCAAGAACGACGGCCTCTCGCTGTCCTCCGACCCGTACGGCACGGTGTTCTACCTGACCACCGGCTTCCACGGTCTGCACGTGACGGGTGGTCTGATCGCCTTCCTGCTGGTCCTGGGACGGACGTACGCAGCCAAGCGCTTCACGCACGAGCAGGCCACCGCCGCGATCGTCGTGTCCTACTACTGGCACTTCGTCGACGTCGTGTGGATCGGCCTGTTCGCGACCATCTACCTGATCAAGTAACCAGCTGATCAGGTCGCTGGCCACCGGCTGCGGCCCCCGCCCTCACCGGCGACGGGCCGCTTCTGCCGGTGCCGACGCTCCCACCGACCGACCGCGCGCGCAGCCTTGGACAGGCAGCCTCGTGCCGGCCAGACCGGCCGCCGGGTGCACCCACCAGTCGACCAGATCCTGACACCGGGGTTATTCCGTGAAAAAGCTCTCCGCACGACGGCGCCACCCATTGGCGGCGCTGGTCGTCCTACTTCTCGCCCTGGCGGCAACCGGGGGGCTGTACGCCGCGTTCGCGCCCGCCGACAAGGCGCAGGCCGACGTCGCCGCGCAGTCGCTCGCGATCGATGAGGGCAAGAGGCTCTTCGCCGTGGGCTGCTCCTCCTGCCACGGCATCAACGGCCAGGGCAGCAGCGAGGGTCCGAGCCTGGTCGGCGTGGGCTCCGCTGCCGTCGACTTCCAGGTCGGCACCGGCCGCATGCCGGCCCAGCAGCCCGGCGCCCAGGTGCCGCGCAAACCGAAGATCTACACCCAGGGCGAGATCGACCAGCTCGCCGCGTACATCGAGTCGCTCGGCCCCGGCCCGATCGCCCCGAAGCCGGAGCAGTACACCTCGACCAACCCCGATGACATCTCCAAGGGTGGCGAGCTGTTCCGCACCAACTGCGCCCAGTGCCACAACTTCGCGGGCCAGGGCGGTGCCCTGACCAAGGGCAAGTACGCCCCGTCGCTGGAGGGCGTGGACGCCAAGCACATCTACGAGGCCATGCAGACCGGCCCGCAGAACATGCCGTCGTTCCCGGACAGCACCATGCCCGAGGAGCAGAAGAAGCAGATCGTGGCCTTCGTCCGCCACACCACCAACGATGAGCCCAACCCCGGCGGTCTCACCCTGGGCAGCCTCGGTCCGGTGACCGAGGGTCTGTTCGGCTGGATCTTCGGCCTCGGCACGCTCATCGCGGTCGCGATCTGGGTCGCCGCCCACACCACCAAGGCCAAGAAGTCATGAGCCACGACATGTCAGAAGAGAAGCTCCCGGAGCCGCACGGCTCCGCCGGCGAGGTGGCCGACCACGGCAACCCGTTCGCCGACCCGGGCCTGCCGGCCCACGAGCCCCGACGCACCGACATCGACGAGCGGGCCGCCAAGCGCGCCGAGCGCCAGGTCTCGCTGATGTTCGTGATCTCGATGCTCGCCACCGTGGGCTTCATCGCCTCGTACGTGGCCATCGACCCGGACAAGATCGTCTACATCTTCCCGCTCGGTCACGTCAGCGCGCTGAACTTCGCGCTCGGCCTGACCCTGGGCGTCGCGCTGTTCCTGATCGGCGCGGGCGCGGTCCACTGGGCCCGCACCCTGATGTCGGACGTCGAGATGCCGTCCGAGCGTCACCCGATCGAGGCCTCCGACGAGGTCCGCAACGACGTCATCGAGCAGTTCAAGACCGGTGCCGCCGAGTCCGGCTTCGGTCGCCGCAAGATGATCCGCAACACCCTCATCGGGTCGATGGCGCTGGTCCCGCTCTCCGGCGTGGTCCTGCTCCGCGACCTGGGCCCGCTGCCGGAGAAGAAGCTCCAGGAGACGGGCTGGCGCGAGGCCACCCCGGCCAAGCCGCTGGCGCTCGTCAACATGAGCACCATGCAGCCGATGAAGCCCGAGGACCTCGTGGTCGGCTCGCTGACCTTCGCCATGCCGGAGGGTCTGACCACCCACGACGAGGACTTCCAGCAGCGCATCGCCAAGGACGCCCTGATGCTGGTGCGCATCGCGCCGGAGGACATCAAGGACGACAAGTCCAGGGACCTCGGCTTCGAGGGCATCCTCGCCTACTCCAAGATCTGCACCCACGTCGGCTGCCCGATCAGCCTGTACGAGCAGCAGACCCACCACGCGCTCTGCCCCTGCCACCAGTCGACCTTCGACCTGGCGGACGGCGCGCGCGTCATCTTCGGCCCGGCCGGCCACCCGCTGCCGCAGCTGAAGATCACCACTGACGACAAGGGCAACCTGGTCGCCACCGGCGACTTCGAGAAGCCTGTCGGCCCGAGCTTCTGGGAGCGTGCTCGATGAGTAGCGCGAGCAGCACCACGACCGGTGCCGCCAAGCCCTCCAGCACGCGTGCCAACCCCGCCAACAAGTGGGAGGCCGCGGCTGACTGGACGGACGGCCGGCTGGGGATCTACTCCCTCGCCAAGGCCAACCTGCGGAAGATCTTCCCGGACCACTGGTCCTTCATGCTGGGCGAGATCTGCCTCTACACGTTCATCATCATCATCCTGACCGGCGTCTACCTGACGCTGTTCTTCAAGCCCTCCATGGGCGAGGTCATCTACAACGGCTCGTACGTCCCGCTCAAGGGCATCGGCATGTCCGAGGCGTACGCGTCGACGCTGGACATCAGCTTCGAGGTCCGCGGCGGTCTGCTGATCCGCCAGATCCACCACTGGGCCGCCCTGGTCTTCGTGGCCGCGATGCTCGTGCACATGATGCGCGTCTTCTTCACCGGCGCGTTCCGCAAGCCGCGCGAGATCAACTGGGTCTTCGGCTTCCTGCTGCTGGTCCTGGGCATGTTCGACGGCTTCTTCGGCTACTCGCTGCCGGACGACCTGCTGTCGGGTACCGGTATCCGCTTCATGGAAGGCGCGATCCTCGCCGTCCCGCTGGTGGGCACCTACATCCAGATGTTCCTGTACGGGGGCGAGTTCCCCGGCCACGACATCATCCCGCGCTTCTTCACCATCCACGTGCTGCTGATCCCGGGCATCATGCTCGGCCTGCTGGTGGCGCACCTGATCCTGGTCTTCTACCACAAGCACACCCAGTGGGCGGGCCCGGGCAAGACCGAGAAGAACGTCGTCGGCATGCCGCTGATGCCGGTCTACATGGCCAAGGCCGGTGGCTTCTTCTTCCTGGTCTTCGGCCTCATCGCCGTCATCTCGGCGATCGCCTCGATCAACCCGATCTGGGCGTACGGCCCGTACCGTCCGGACCAGGTGTCGACCGACGCCCAGCCCGACTGGTACATGGGCTTCTCCGAGGGCCTGATCCGCGTCATGCCGGGCTGGGAGATCAGCCTGTGGGGCCACACCCTGAACCTGGGTGTCTTCGTCCCGCTGATGATCTTCCCGCTGGTCCTGGTCGCCATCGCGGTCTACCCGTTCATCGAGGGCTGGATCACCGGCGACAAGCGCGAGCACCACATCCTGGACCGCCCGCGCAACGCCCCGGTCCGCACCGCGCTTGGCGCGGCCTGGATCAGCCTGTACCTGGTGCTGCTGATCGGTGGTGGCAACGACCTGTTCGCCACGCACTTCCACATGTCGCTGAACTCGATCACGTACTTCGTGCGTGCCGGCTTCTTCGTGGTGCCGGTCATCACCTTCATCGTCACCAAGCGCTGGTGCCTCGGCCTGCAGCGTCGTGACAAGGAGAAGGTGCTGCACGGCCGCGAGACCGGTGTCATCAAGCGCCTGCCGCACGGTGAGTTCATCGAGGTGCACGCCCAGCTGCCGCAGAAGGACCTGCACACGCTCACGGCGCACGAGCAGAACCAGCCGATCGAGCTGCCGGCCCAGACGGACGAGAACGGCGTGGCCCGCAAGGCCGGCGCCCTCACCCGCACCCGGGCCAAGCTCTCCCGCGGCTTCTACGGCGAGGGCAGCCAGATCCCCAAGCCCACCGCCGAGGAGCACCACGAGATCACCAGCGGCCACGGCCACCACTGATCCCGTACGCACCCCCCGCGTCACACCGAGGGCCGCTGACCAGAGTTCATCTGGTCGGCGGCCCTCGGGCTTTACCCATCTGCCAGCCCCGCACCCGCACCGCTTCCAGGAGCCATCCGTGCAGCTGTCCGTCGACCCCGCCGCCACCACTCCCCCGTACGAGCAGATCCGCGCCCAGATCGCCGAGCAGGCCCGCTCCGGAGCGCTGCCGACCGGGCTGCGGCTGCCCACCGTACGGGCCCTGGCCGAGGAGCTGGGGCTGGCCGCCGGGACGGTCGCCCGGGCCTACCGGGAGCTGGAGGCGGACGGCGTGGTGGAGACCCACGGCCGGCGCGGCACCCTGATCGCCGCCACCGGGGACGCCGCCCACCGGCTGGCCGCCGAGGCCGCCGCCGAGTACGCCGAACGCGCGCGTCGACTGGGCCTGTCCCACCCGGACGCCCTGGCCGCCGTGCTCACCGCGCTGGGCGTGGCCTACCCGGAGGCCTAGACCTCCGGGCGCATCATCCCGGCTGCCGGGGCCTGGCCGGCCGGGACGGTGGTGCTGAGGGGCTGTCCGAGGGCGCTGTGCTTGACCCAGTCCGTCCAGGAGACGTTCCAGTCCCCGAAGCCGTTGCCGAAGGGCTCCATACGGGCGCCGTGACTGTTCACCACCGTCACCAGGTCCCCCACCCGGGTGTTGTCGTAGAACCACTTGGCGTTGTCGGTGCTCATGCCGGTGCAGCCGTGGCTGACGTTGTCCACGCCCTGGGAGTCGACCGACCAGGGCGCCGCGTGGACGTACTCGCCGCTCCAGGTCACCCGGGTGGCCCACTCGACGTTCAGGTCGTAGGAATCCGAGGTGCCGGCGGCGATGCCGATCGTCTCGCCGTTCATCCGGACCGAGCGCTCCTGGCCGAGCACCACCTTGATGCCGTTGCGGGTGTCGAAGCCGGGCCTGCCGGTGGTCACCGGGATGGTCCGGAGCACCTGGCCGTCGCGCTTGAGGGTGAGCTGGTGGGCGGCCGCGTCGATCAAGGTCTCCACCCGCGCCCCGATCCGCAGCCGCAGCGAGCTGCGGTCGCCGCCGTAGAGGCCCTCCGCGATCCGGCTGCCGGTGTCGTCGAAGGCCAGCGACACCGTCGTGCCGGCCGGCCAGTAGTCCTGCGGGCGGAAGTGCAGGTTCTTGTCGTCCACCCAGTACCAGGCGCCGGTGACGGCGGGCTGGGAGGTCACGGTCAGGGCCCGCTCGACCTCCTGACGGGCCTGCGGGTCCTTCACCGCCTCGGAGAGCTGGACGGTGAGCGGCTGGCCCACCCCGTAGATGCCGCTGCCGGAGGAGTCCGGGCCGAGCTTGGCGGTGAGCAGGCGCTGGGCGGCCAGGGTGCTGAAGTTCTCGGTGGTGTCGCCGCGGCCGTTCTTCCCGTCGTCGGCGGAGATCCGGACCGAGTACGCGGTGCCGGCCTTCAGCCGCCCGGTGGTCTGCCAGCTGCGCTGGTCGTCGGCGAGCTTGCCGGCCACCACCCGGCCGTCCGGGCCCACCACGGTGACGTCGGTGAGCCGGCTGCCCTCCACCGCGGTCACCGTCACCGGCTTCGAGGGGTCGGCCTTGCCCTCGACCGAGAGGTGGACGAGCGGGGCCGCGTCGATCCGGTGTGGCCCGGAGTCGTCGTCCCCGGACGAGCAGGAGGCCAACGGGGCCAGTACTGCGAGGGCCAGCGAGATGCTGCCGATGCCTGCGATTCCGCGCCTGTCGGCCATGACCGCCTCCGAGGGGTTCGCACGATTCGCACGATTGATCAGATCGTAGGAACGGCCTGGATCGAGCGACATCCGGGCGACCGTCCGTTCACCCGGGTGAGTGAGCTCGTCACCCCGGGGACGCAGCAGGGCCGGTCCCCCCGTGCGGGAGGACCGGCCCTGTGGTCGGAAGCGGGAACCTACTGGTTCTGGTTCTCGCCCCGGTAGAACTCGAAGACCCATCCGAAGATGCCGATCAGGATGATCGGGGCGGCCCAGAACATCAGCCACCAGCCGAAGATCACGCCCAGGAAGGCGAGCGCGCCACCGAGCGCCAGCGACAGCGGCTGCCAGCTGTGCGGGGCGAAGAAGCCCAGCTCGCCGGCGTCGTCCGCGACCTCGGCCTCGGGGTTGTCACCCGCGCCGCTGTCCACCCGGCGGGCGGTGAAGGCGAGGTAGTACCCGATGAAGGCGCAGAGGCCGAAGGCGAGGAACAGCGCGGTGGTACCGGCGGCCTCCAGGCCCGGACCCGAGTTGTTGGTCCACAGGCCGTAGGTGATGGCCATCGCCAGCACGAAGACCGACAGGCCCAGGAAGATCTTTCCCTGTTCCTTCATCAGGCGTCACCCTCCGACTTGCCCTTGCCCAGCTTCGGGGCGTCGTACTTCGCCGGGGTCACACCGGCGAGGTGCTTGGCCGGCTCACCGTGGTTCTCCAGGTAGTCCAGCGCGGCGATCTCCGGGTGGTGGAGGTCGAAGGCCGGGGATTCGGAGCGGATCCGGGGCAGGGTGAGGAAGTTGTGCCGCGGCGGCGGGCAGGAGGTCGCCCACTCCAGCGAGCGGCCGAAGCCCCACGGGTCGTCCACGGTGACCTTCTCGCCGTACTTGGCGGTCTTCCAGACGTTGTAGAGGAACGGCAGGATCGACAGGCCGAGCACGAAGGAGCCGATGGTCGAGACGGTGTTCAGGGTGGTGAAGCCGTCCGAGGCCAGGTAGTCGGCGTAACGGCGGGGCATGCCCTCCGCGCCGAGCCAGTGCTGCACCAGGAAGGTGGTGTGGAAGCCGAAGAACAGCGTCCAGAAGGTGATCTTGCCGAGGCGCTCGTCCAGCATCTTGCCGGTCATCTTCGGCCACCAGAAGTGGAAGCCGGCGAACATCGCGAACACGACGGTGCCGAAGACCACGTAGTGGAAGTGGGCGACGACGAAGTACGAGTCCGAGACGTGGAAGTCGATCGGCGGCGAGGCCAGCAGGACACCGGTCAGACCACCGAAGAGGAAGGTGACCAGGAAGCCGACCGTCCAGAGCATCGGCGTCTCGAAGCTCAGCGAGCCCTTCCACATGGTGCCGACCCAGTTGAAGAACTTCACACCGGTCGGGACCGCGATCAGGAAGGTCATGAAGGAGAAGAACGGCAGCAGCACCTGTCCGGTGACGTACATGTGGTGCGCCCACACCGTCACGGACAGACCGGCGATCGCGATGGTGGCCGCGATCAGACCGGAGTAGCCGAACATCGGCTTGCGGCTGAAGACCGGGATGATCTCCGACACGATGCCGAAGAACGGCAGCGCGATGATGTACACCTCGGGGTGGCCGAAGAACCAGAACAGGTGCTGCCACAGCATCGCCCCGCCGTTGGCGGGATCGAAGACGTGTGCCCCGAACTTGCGGTCCGCCTCCAGGGCGAACAGCGCGGCGGCCAGCACCGGGAAGGCCAGCAGGATCAGCACCGCGGTCAGCAGGGTGTTCCAGACGAAGATCGACATCCGGAACATCGTCATGCCCGGAGCGCGCATGCAGATGATCGTGGTGATGAAGTTGACCGCACCGAGGATCGTGCCGAAGCCGGAGAAGGCCAGACCCATGATCCACATGTCGCCGCCGACGCCGGGCGAGTGCACCGCGTCCGACAGCGGGGAGTAGGCGAACCAGCCGAAGTCGGCGGCGCCGTTCGGGGTCAGGAAGCCGCCGACCGCGATGGTCGAACCGAAGAGGTACAGCCAGTACGCGAACATGTTCAGACGCGGGAAGGCCACGTCCGGGGCGCCGATCTGCAGCGGCATGATCCAGTTCGCGAAGCCCGCGAACAGCGGCGTCGCGAACATCAGCAGCATGATCGTGCCGTGCATCGTGAACGCCTGGTTGAACTGCTCGTTCGACAGGATCTGGGTCCCGGGACGAGCCAGCTCGGCACGCATGACCAGGGCGAGGATGCCACCGATCAGGAAGAAGGCGAACGACGTGCCCAGGTACAGGGTGCCGATCGTCTTGTGGTCAGTGGTGGTCAGCCACTTGATGATGGTCGAACCCGGCTTCCGGGTCCGCTGCGCCCCGACCGTGACGGCCTCGGCGCCCCCGCCGGCCGCGGCGGGCTCGTTGAGGATGGTCACTTCGCTTCACTTCCCATGGTGATGACGCCGGAGGGCACCGCGCCGTTCTGGCCCTTGGCGCGAAGATCGGCCAGGTGCTTGTCGTAGTCGGCGCGATCGACGACCTTGACGTTGAACAGCATGCGCGAGTGGTCGACGCCGCAGAGCTCGGCGCACTTGCCCATGTACTCGCCCTTGACGGTCGGGGTGACCTCGAACTTGTTCACCACGCCCGGCACGACGTCCATCTTCATCATGAAGTTGACGGGCCAGAAGTCGTGGATGACGTCACGAGAGGTGAGCCGGAACTGCACCGTCTCGTTGACCGGCAGCCAGAGCGTCGGAGCGTCCTTGGGCGTACCGACGTCGTACGCGGCGTCCTTGTTGGCCGGGTCGGGGGTCTCGGTGTTCTCGTAGTTGAACGCCCAGCTCCACTGGAAGCCGACCACGTTGACGTAGTGCTGCGGCTTCGCGGAGACCTGCGTCAGCTTCGCCTCGTCGCGGGCGACGAAGTAGAAGAGGACCGAGACGATGATGATGGGGACCGCGGTGTAGAGCGCCTCGATGGGCACGTTGTACCGGGTCTGCGGGGGGATCTCCACACCGGTGCGCTTGCGCCGGTGGAAGATCACGCTCCAGATGATCAGACCCCACATCAGTACGCCGACCACCAGCGCCGCGATCCAGGAGCCCTGCCACATCTGGAGGACCATGGGCCCTTCCTTGGTGACGGGGCTCGGGAGGCCAAGCCTGGGGAGGTCGTTGGCCGAGCAGCCGGTGGCGGTCGCGATGACGAGGCCCAGTGCCAGCGCCTGAGGCAGCTTCCGCCGCATCGTGCGCCGCGGCGAGCGGTCGGAGCCGTTGGGACTCACGTAGCGCCTTCCCGAAGTCTCGCCCGCCTTCGCGTCGCACCGGGAGGGGAGTGTGAGCCCCTCCGGCGACCCGTCCACGGGCACGGTTTGAATGCTTATGCGGGCCAAACCCTACTCCAGCCTTATGCGCTCCTGACGGGCAGCCCCCGGTAACGCGCCGCCCGGTCGCCCGATCAGGCCCGGCAGGCGCTGCGCCGCAGGTCATCGTAGGCATTCGAGGTCCATACGCCCGATCGGGGGATGACCTCGAGCAACGCGGCTGACGGTCCGTCGGGAGCGGACGAAGCGGACATTCGGGGTGATCGACTGACGGCTGGTGAGCAATCCGACCGGCGCCGCACGCTCCCGGGTGCGTCGTCGACGGCGTGCCGTTAAATGTGACCGTGTACTTCGACGTGGCTTCGACGGCCCCTCTGCACCCCGTCGCGCGGCAGGCCCTGACCGCCGCCCTGGACGAGGGCTGGGCCGACCCGGCCCGGCTGTACCGCTCCGGCCGGCAGGCCCGGATGCTGCTGGACGCCGCCCGCGAGACGGTCGCCGCCGTCCTGGGCGCACGGGCGGACGAGATCTCCTTCACGGCGAGCGGGACCCAGGCCGTCCAACTCGGACTGCTGGGCGCCCTCACCGGCAACCGGCGGCGCGGCGGGCACCTGGTGCACTCCGCGGTGGAGCACTCCAGCGTGCTGCACGTCGCGGAACGCCACGAGGCGGGCGGCGGCGAGGTCACCGTCGTCCCGGTGGACCGCACCGGACGGGTGGACCCGGAAGCCTTCGGCGCCCTGCTGCGCTCCGACACCGCGCTGGCCGCCCTGCAGAGCGCCAACCACGAGGTGGGGACCGTCCAGCCGGTCGGCGAGGTCGCCGAGCTGTGCGCCGGGGCCGGGGTGCCGCTGCTGGTGGACGCCGCGCAGAGCGTCGGGCGGGTGGACGTCCCCGCGGGCTGGTCGCTGCTGACCGCGAGCGCGCACAAGTGGGGCGGGCCGCCCGGGGTCGGGATCCTCGCCGTGCGCAAGGGCGTCCGGTACGCCTCCCCGCTGCCGGTCGACGAGCGCGAGGGCGGTCGGGTGCCCGGCTTCGTCAACGTCCCGGCGATCGTGGCCGCGGCCGCCTCGCTGCGCGCCGTACGGGCCGAGGCCGAGCGGGAGAACGCCCGGCTGCACGCGCTGGTCGAACGGATCCGCACCCGGGTGCCGCAGCTGGTGCCCGAGATCGAGGTGGTCGGCGACCCGGTGCGGCGGCTGCCGCACATCGTCACCTTCTCCTGCCTGTACGTGGACGGCGAGGTGCTGCTCACCGAGCTGGACCGGGCGGGCTTCGCGGTCTCCTCCGGCTCCTCCTGCACCTCCTCCACCCTGACGCCGAGCCATGTGCTGGCCGCGATGGGGGTGCTCACCGAGGGCAACGTTCGGGTCTCGCTGCCGTACGGGACGGCCGAGGCGGACGTGGAGCGGTTCCTCGCGGTGCTGCCGGAGCTGGTCGCCGGGGTCCGGGCGCCGCTCGGGCTGGACCTGCCGGCGCCCGCGCCGGTCGTGGAGAGCCCGCCCCGAGCCGAAGGGCGCGCCGGTGCCGAGAGCGGGGAGCGGGCAGCGACCGACGAAGGAGGGAGTGCCGGAGCGAGGAGCGTCGGCGCCGGGTCCGAGCGCCCGGAGGCGAGCGGGCGAATCCCGCCCCGAGCCGAAGGGCGCGCCGGTGCCGAGAGCGAGGAGCGGGCAGCGACCGACGAAGGAGGGAGTGCCGGAGCGAGGAGCGTCGGCGCCGGGTCCGAGCGCCCGGAGGCGAGCGGGCGAGTCCCGCCCCGAGCCGAAGGGCGCGCCGGTGCCGAGAGCGGGGAGCGACCAGCGACCGACGAAGGAGGGAGTGCCGGAGCGAGGAGCGTCGGCGCCGGGTCCGAGCGCCCGGAGGCGAGCGGGCGAGTCGCCGTGATCGATGCCCTCGGCAAGCGCTGCCCGCTGCCGGTGATCGAGCTGGCGAAGCGGATCGGCGAGGTGCCGGTGGGCGGCACGGTCGCCGTGCTGTCCGACGACGAGGCGGCCCGGCTGGACGTCCCGGCCTGGTGCGGGATGCGCGCGCAGGAGTACGCGGGCGAGGCCCCGGCCGCCGACTACGGCGGCGACCGGGGCACGGCCTACCTCGTGATCCGTCGCTCCTGAGCGGAGCGGCGCGAGGGGAGGACTACTTGACCAGGTGGGCGCGGATCTCCGCGGCGGCCTCGGCGCCGTAGGCGGCCTCGAAGCGCTTCAGGAACGCGGTCGGGCGCAGCTCGTACTCCTGGGTGCCGACGGTCTCGATCACCAGGGTGGCGAGCATGCAGCCGAGCTGGGCGGCGCGCTCCAGGTCGAGCTCCCAGGACAGACCGGCCAGGAAGCCGGCCCGGAAGGCGTCGCCGACGCCGGTCGGGTCGACCTTGGCGTCCTCGACCGGGCAGCCGACCACGATCGGGGCCTCGCCCTTGCGCTCGATCCGGACGCCCTTGCTGCCCAGGGTGGTGATCCGGGTGCCGACGCGGGTGAGCAGCTCCTCGGCGTCCCAGCCGGTCTTGGTCTCGATCAGCGCCGCCTCGTACTCGTTGGTGAACAGGTACGAGGCGCCGTCCACCAGCTCGCGGATGTCGTCGCCGTCCAGGCGGGCCAGCTGCTGGGAGGGGTCGGCGGCGAAGGCGTAGCCCCGGGTGCGGCACTCCTGGGTGTGGCGGACCATGCCCTGCGGGTCGTCGGCGCCGACCAGGACGAGGTCGAGGCCGCCGACGCGGTCGGCGATCGGCTTGAGCTCGATGTTGCGGGCCTCGGCCATGGCGCCGGTGTAGAACGAGGCGATCTGGTTGTGATCCTCGTCGGTGGTGCACATGAAGCGGGCGGTGTGCCGGGTCTCGGAGATGTGGACGGACTCGCAGTCCACGTTGTTGCGCTCCAGCCAGCTGCGGTACTCGGCGAAGTCCGCACCGGCGGCACCGACCAGGATCGGCCGGAGCCCGAGCACACCCATGCCGAAGGAGATGTTCGGCGCGACCCCGCCGCGGCGGATGTCCAGGGCGTCGACCAGGAACGACAGCGACACGGTGTGCAGCTGCTCGGCGACGAGCTGGTCGGCGAACCGACCGGGGAACGTCATCAGGTGGTCGGTGGCGATCGAGCCGGCGACGGCGATACGCACGGAGGTCTCCTCAAGGTGGCAACAGGGCCAGCGGGCACGGATGAACCCACCCACGGTACCCGTCCGGGACGGCTCACCAGCAAGAGTGCCGCAAGCTGCCGCCGCCCTCCCGGCCATGGTGGCACCCCGGGCCCTCGAACGTGTACTACCTACGGGTAGCACTGGTGGGCCCACGGGGCCGGGCCTAGGGTCGGCCTGGGGGCTCCTCGCCGGACAGGCGGAGCCCGTCGTCGACCGTGGCACTGCGGCCACGGCTCTGGATCGGAGCGATGCCCGATGATGTCCAACCCCTCCCCGCTGACCACCCGCCGGGCCGACGCGGACGGCGAGACCCTCGACGCGCTGGTCAGCTCCTCCCGGCGGCTGCGCCGGTTCTGGCCGCAGCTGGCGACCCGGCCGGAGCCGGCCGCCCCGGCGTCCGTCGGCGTCCGGGTCCCGTCCGGGGCTCAGCGGCTGGTCGCCGGGATGGCCGAGTACGGCAACTGAGGAACCGGATCCGACCGGGGCACGTCACATCCGCGCGGACCGGCCGAGGAGGCGGCGCCGCTGAGCCCTCGGGAGGATGTGCAGATGGAACTGGAGACGATGCCCCGCCGTGGTCGGCGGGCGGTTGCCCTGGCGGTCGCCGCGCTGGCGGCGGTGGTGACCTTGGCCGGCTGCAACGGGGACGGCAAGGGTTCCGGGGACTCGGCGGCGAGCACCGCGAAGGCCTCCGCGAGCGCCTCGGCCTCGGTGAGCGCCTCCCCGCAGGCTCCGACGCCCTCCGGCGCCCCGTCCGCGGGGGCCGCGACGGCGAGCCCGTCGGATCAGGCGCCGACCGGCGGGACCCCGACCCCGGCCGAGCCCGCGCCCGGGCGGCCCTCCACGGCGGCCACTCCCCCGGTCAACGGGATCGCCCCCGGTGAGCCCGACCCGGCCGGTACCGGACCGGCCAACCCCAATGTGCGGCCGCCGGTCAGCTACCGGGTGGACGGCGGCAACAAGCTGACCGTCTACTTCTTCGGCGGGGTCTGCACCACGTACGCGGTGAAGGCGGACGAGTCGAAGTCGGGCGAGGTGGGCGTCGTGATCGTGCCGGGTCCGCCGACCGTCCAGCCGGGGCACGTCTGCACCGCGATGGCCAAGCGGCAGGCCGTCTCCGTCGACCTGCGCTCGCCGCTGGCCGGGCGGACGGTGGTGGACCGGACGAGCGGCCAGGAGGTGCCGCTGGAGGGCGACGCGCACGCGGGCCCGGACCCGGTGACCCCGGACGGCGCGGCGCGCTAGTACGACCGGTGTAACGCGAGAGGCGGCCCCGGGGTGCTCCTCGCCACCCTGGGCACCTCCGCCTGGGCGGTGTACTCCGGCTACGG